>JAWWPL010000440.1:0-19495 GCA_033850605.1 Blastocatellia bacterium
TGCGCAACTGTAAAGCGGCGGTCATCTACGAAGGCACGCGCGACATTCACACGCTGATGCAAGCTGATTGGGCCCTGGGATTGAAGAAAGAAAAACCGGCGCGCAAGAGTTTGCCGCCGTGGCGGCCTGTCGAAGCACGTGGCGCGGTCGCCCTCTAGTAGTTTTTCTGTTCCAAGACACAAAGAGCAGAGGTCGCCTCTCCACGACGCACCCTTAGAGGATGTTTTCTAAGATTGTGTCTGCCCAATGGCCTGCTCGACCACGTCCTCAATCTCGTCCAGGTTGAAAGGCTTGTTCACATAGGCAAACGCGCCCAGATCTATGAAGTCCTGGGGATCTTCTTCCGCGCCCTTACCTGAGATTAAGATTACCGGGGTTGCTGAATCAGTTTCATGTATTTTCTTCAGCAATGCGACACCGCCGAGCCCCGGCATCGCGATATCCGTCAAGATCGCTTCGTAGCTGTCGACTTCAATGTACTGGAGGGCTTCTTCGGCCGTGCTGGCAGTGTCGCATTCGTATTTCTCGCACAGGAGATCGTAGAGCATTGAGCGGATTGCGTCGTCATCATCTACGATAAGAATTGTGGGCATAGGGAACGCCTGCGAAAGGCACTCTACATCCCTTTCCTAAGTTTCGTCAACACCATTATGAAAGGTTTAGTCGCCCTAGCAGCGTAGGTCGCAAGGCGAAGTAAACTACTTTATGTCAGTAGCCTAACCTTTTGGGAGCCGGGTGGGTGGGGATTTTAGGGTCATTTTCTGTTGCCCCCGGTGAGTCACGATGCGGGGCACTAGCCCGACCGTCTGGGCGAGCTCATTAATTCACCTCGGACCCTTCCCTCACGGTTGGGCTAATGGCCCGGAGATACACTCTTTTAACTTAGCTTCGTGCGGACACACCTCGATTCAGTTCCTGGCTTCGAAGACGCGATTGAAAGGCGTCTCAGTCGAGCGGCGAAATTGTTTAAAGCCGCCGGCCAGAACCTTTTCGCGAATGGCATCTTCCGAAGCGACCGCCCCGAGCGCCGGCCCACCAAGCGCGAGAGAGTTTGATGTGCAACAAAGAGTTGAAGCCGCGGCAAAGGTTCGACCAATCGGATTAAAGTTCTCCTGAACTGTGTTGCCGGCCATCGGCTCGACTATCAAAGCGCTGCCATCTTCGGCGAGTGCGGCCGCAGCCCGACGGGCCGCACCCACTGGATCGCCCATGTCGTGAAGACAATCAAAGAAGCACACCAGGTTGTAGTTCTCGCCCGGAAAACTCTGCGCATCTGCGACCTCGAAGGTCACACGATCCGCAACACCGGCCTCGGCGGCCGCATTTCGCGCATGTTGGATTGACGCTTCGTGATTATCAAAGCCCCAGAAGCGCGACTTGGGAAAGGCGCGGGCCATAATAATTGTCGAAGCCCCGTGACCGCAGCCAATGTCCGCTACTTTGCCGCCGGTGTTTAGCTTGTCTTCAATACCTGTGAGTGAAGGAATCCAGGTGGCGATCAGGTGCGCGGAATATCCGGGACGGAAAAACTTCTCAGTGCCGATGAATAGATCAGGATCGTGGTCGCCCCAGAGCATACCGCCACCGTTGCGAAAATGATCCTCGATCTTTGTGACCGCACCGGTCATCGCTTTGACCACAAAAAAACCACCGCCGACATAGAACGGGCTTTGCTCGTCGGTCAACGCCACGGCCTGTTCCGGTGTCAGGCTGTAACGCCCAGTCTCTGGATCATATTCCGCATAGCCGCCGGCTGCCTGGTTAATGAGCCACTCGCGCACATAGCGTTCGTTAGTATGGGTGCGTTCGGCCAACTCGGCCGGGGTCACCGGTCCGCCATCGGCCATCGCTTTGTACAAGCCGAGCTTCTGTCCGAGATAGACGAGGGCAGAGCTCAGCGATGCGCCAAAGTCTCCGACCACTTTTCCCAGAAACGCGTTCATTTTGTCTTCGTTGATGGACTGTGCCTGACCGGTTGCGGACATAGTTAAGCCTCCTGGGTGTTTTCGTACAAAATTTGTTTCTTAGGGAAAACGTGGCGAGATTTTTACGGCAATCGAGATCGCAAGTCAACTATTTACCCTTCGGGTAAGCCCTCTGAAGACGACCGGACAAACTGGATGTGTCTGCCGCGGCTATTTCTCCTTTCAAACTGACCACTAGTCGACGTATCGCCTTGTTTTCGCCCGCTTCGCGTTTCTGCTACTATGGCCGCGCTTTCTTCATTCCCAGTAACTCAGTCGGAAATCAGAGGGGCGAAATGCTTGCCCACAGGAGACAAACGATGGCGCCAGAGTTGAGGACAGAGCGTGAGCTGTCATTGGATTTTTTGCGTGTGACGGAAGCAGCGGCAATTGCCGCGGCACGCACCATGGGCCAGGGCGATCGAAAGTATTCCGATCAGGTCGCGGTCGAGGCCATGCGCGAAGTAATGGACACGGTTCCCATGCGCGGCCGCATAGTGATTGGCGAAGGCGAACGAGACGAAGCTCCCATGCTCTTTATCGGAGAAGAAGTGGGTGGGGGATTCGGCGTCGGCGAGGAGATGGCCGCATCCTGTCCCGAGGTGGATATTGCGGTCGATCCACTCGAGGGCACGAATCTATGCGCGCTGGGCGCGAACAACGCAATCGCCGTCCTGGCTGCCGCCGAGGCCGGCGGATTGCTGCATGCGCCGGACATCTATATGGACAAGATCGTCGTGGGGCCGTCGTCGCGCGGCGTAGTCGACATCGACGCGCCGGTGAAGGACAACCTGCGCAACATCGCGCGTCGTCTGGGAAGGGATATTGAAGATCTGACCGTGATCATTCTGGATCGTCCGCGACACAAGAAAATAATTGACGACGTGCGTGCGGCGGGCGCGCGCATACGACTGATTTCGGACGGCGATTTGTCAGCGGGAATCTCAGCGGCGGTTGCGGGCACAAACATTCACGCCTGCATCGGCATCGGCGGCGCGCCCGAAGGCGTGCTAACCGCAGCGGCAATCAAATGTCTGAATGGCGAGATTCAGGCGCGCCTGGTTTTTGATCACGACCGGCTGGGAGTAGACAAAGGCAAGGTGCCGCCTGCCGAGCAAGTGATCGAGCGGCTTAAGTCGATGGGGATAACTGATCCGCAGAAGACCTACGACACCGACGACCTGGCGCCCGGCAAGAAGATTATCTTCGCGGCGACCGGCGTCACTGACGGAGCGTTGATGCGAGGAGTGCGTTTCTTTGGTTCCGGCAAGCGCACGCATTCGCTGGTGATGACTACTGAGTCAAAGCACATTCGCTTTGTCGACACGGTCCATATCGAAGGCGGCCCGGACACTGTGATCCGGTTCTAGCAGGTTGGTGAAAAGAGTAATTGCAGCGTCTCTTGTTTGGTAGTTTGACAAACAAACGCAGGACACGATCCACGAAGCCACACGAAATCACGCGAATGAACTTACTGCTTATTCGTGTGGATTCGTGGATCGTCCGCTGGTCTTCGATCTGCAAGAGTAGTGAGCGTGTGAAATGAGCGCGGCGGTCGTCGAACGCAAATCATTAATCGATCAGTCGACGCCCGCCAGTCGCCGAGCAATTGCGGTGTGGGCCGGCACCTGCGGCATCGCGCTAGCCATCCTGGGTCTGATCGTTGTCGCTCCCATATCTCAGGCATACGGCCACCCCGCCGTCGCCACCTCAATTTACAAAACGTTCAGCTTTGTCTGTCATCAAATACCCGAGCGTTCATTTCATCTGGCGGGACATCAATTCGGTGTCTGTTCCCGGTGTACCGGATTGTATGCCGGATTTGCGGTCGCGGCTTTGATCTATCCATTGGCGCGTTCACTGCAACGGACCGATACGCCTTCACGGCTCTGGTTGATCCTTGCGACCCTGCCTTTGGTCATTGACTTCGCGCTCGGCTATTTCTCGATCTGGGAGAACACGCATCTATCGCGATTTTTAACCGGCGCTTTACTGAGTTCAGTGGCGGTTTTCTACATCATGCCCGGCTTGATCGATTTGAGTTCTGTCATCGCTCGCCGGCGCGCTCACTCATCCGGAACAGAAGTCGCGAAATGATTTCAAGAGGGCTGGAGACCGCGACTTATGCAAAGCAAAGCTCGAACAGAGCTCGCCCAATTCAGGCTAAAACCCGGCTTGCTGGCGTTCCAAGCGATTCGCTAACCTGCCGTGATATTCTAGCGAAACCTTCTTCGTAATCTACCCCCTTTCGGTCAGTGAGAATGGCGACACTGTTTTCAGGATTGATCCGCAGATTGAAAGGCGCCGACGTTACCAGCGCCGAGGTGCCGATCCGCGAGGAGTTGTACAGCATCGAGCGGCTGGAGCAATACGCCGTCGCCCTGGCCGCCGAACATCAGATTGCGGAAAAGCCTCACCGAGTCAGTTTGCTGCTCCCGCGCCTGGAAGAGAATGGCCGCAAGCTGATCGCCGCTTACCAGGCGCTGGCCGAATCGATTCGCGCTGAGCATGTCATCTCTCCGGCCGCGGAATGGCTGGTCGATAATTTTCATATCGTCGAAGAGCAGGTCCGAGAGATCCGCGAAGACCTGCCCAAAGGTTATTACCACGAACTGCCAAAGCTTGCCGCCGGTGATTTCAAAAGCTATCCGCGGATTTACGCGCTCTCCGTGGCGTTGATCGCGCACACTGACAGCCACCTCGACACCGACACGCTGCGCCGGTTCATCAACGCGTATCAGAAAGTTTCGCCGCTTTCGATTGGCGAGTTGTGGGCGGTGCCAATCAGTCTACGTCTGGCGCTGGTGGAAAACCTGCGCCGGCTGGCCACCCGGATCGTCTCCTCTCGCACTGAGCGTGATGAAGCAGACCGGCTCGCCGACAGGCTCCTGGCGCAGGCCCAGCGTCAACCGACTGAACTGTTGCCGTTGCTTACCTCGCGCATGGCCCGACGGAAAGCCCTCGGCCGATCGTTCGTCGTCCAACTCACACAGCGCTTGCGCGAACAGGATCCGGCAATAATGCCGGTGATGGAGTGGCTGGAAAAGCAACTCGCCAAAACAAATCTCTCGATCGAGAAGATCGTGCAGGAAGAGCATCAACGCCAGGCGGCCGCGCAGGTTACCGTGGGCAACATTATTACCAGCATGCGGCTGCTCTCGACCCTCGATTGGAAAGATTTTTTCGAGACGGTGAGTTTGATCGATCCGGAGTTGGCCCAGGATCCGGCGGGGGTCTATTCGCGGATGGACTTTGCGACGCGTGATCGTTACCGGCATGTCGTCGAACGCATCAGCAAAGGAGCGAAAAAGAGCGAACCCGAAATTGCCCGTGCCGCATTGAGGATGGCCGAAGAAGCTCGCAGTGCCGGAGGAGCAGACCCGGCGCACACACACGTCGGTTACTTTCTGATTGCGGAAGGTGTTTCGCGACTCGAAGCTGAGAGCTCGTATCGCCCACGTCTCGGCGAACAGGTGCGACGGGCAATTAAGCGACATGCGACAGTCGCTTATCTCGGCACTCTGTGCCTGCTGACAGTAATGATTCTGAGTGTGACGGTCATATACGGCCTGCTGACTCAACCAAGCCTGGTGATGTTTGTGATCGCCGCGCTGGTGTCGTTAATTCCGGCGAGCGATCTGGCGGTGAGCGTGCTCAACTGGGATATTACTCACTTGTTTGGCCCGCGATTGCTGCCCAATATCGATCTGTCAAAAGGAATTCCGGCCGATGCCTCCACGATGGTAGTTGTGCCCGTAATCTTCAACGACCAGGAAACGGTGTCAGCGCTGGTCGATAAACTGGAGATCGCTTATCTGGCTAACCAGGACGAACACCTTTACTTTGCTTTGCTGTCGGACTACGCGGACGCGCCAGCCGCGGAAACCCCCGGCGATCAGGAAATCCTCGACGCTGCCCGAGCCGGTATCGAAGGTCTAAACCAGCGATACAGCGCCAGCCAGCCAATCCGTTTTCACCTTTTCCATCGGCCGCGACGTTGGTGCGAGACAGAGCAGAAATGGATCGGCTGGGAACGCAAACGCGGCAAGCTGCGCGAGTTCAACCAGCTACTGCGCGGAAAGAGTGTCAACAGTTTCGTCGCGGCTACGGCCAACCAGGATTTGCTTTCGCAGATTCGTTACGTCATCACGCTGGATGCCGACACGCAGTTACCACGTGATGCCGCGCGCCGTATGATTGGCGCCGCAATCCATCCTCTGAACCGGCCCGTTTTTGATCCGCAGACACAGCGCGTCGTCAACGGCTATGGAATCTTCCAGCCGCGGGTAAGCATTTCGCTGGAAAGCGCGTCGCGTTCGTTGTTTGCCCGGGTCTTCTCAGGCAACACCGGTATCGATCCTTACACCACGGCGGCCTCGGACCTTTACCAGGATCTTTTCGGTGAAGGCAGCTACACCGGTAAGGGTCTCTACGATGTCGATGCTTTTGAGAAAGCGCTCGAGAATCGCGTTCCGGACGACACTCTGCTGAGCCACGATCTCTTCGAATCCATATTTGCGCGCGCGGCCCTGGCCAGTGATATTGAATTTCTCGACGACTACCCGGCGCACTACGATACTTATGCGATGCGCCAGCATCGTTGGACGCGCGGCGATTGGCAAATCGCCGGCTGGCTGGGACTAGTAGTCCGCGACGCGCACGGAAACAAACAGCCTAATCCCATCTCTGCCATTTCGCGCTGGAAAATTCTGGACAACCTGCGCCGCAGTCTGCTGGCTCCGGCCATCGTGCTGTTGCTGATTGCGGGCTGGACGATCCTACCCGGAGGGCCGCTGTGGTGGACACTCTTCGCTCTGATCACACTCGCCTTTCCGGTTTACGCACATGTGACAACGGGGCTGCTGATTCATCCTCGGGGCGTGCCCTGGACCAGCCACTTCTGGAGTGTCTGGGGCGACATGCGAACCAACACCGCGCAACTGGCGCTCGAGGTTGTATTCCTCGCTCATCAGGGGTGGTTGATGATCGACGCAATCGGCCGGACTATCTATCGCAAGCAGATTTCCGGCCGCCGCTTGCTGGAATGGCAGACCGCGGCGCACACGGAAAAATCGAGCACGCATGATGTACGCGCTTTTTTTCAATTTATGTGGCCCGCGGAAGTAATCGCGTTAGTTACGGCGCTGCTGGTTATCTTTAGCAGGCCCCGCGCGTTGGGATTGGCGATCCCGTTTTTGCTGAGTTGGGCGCTATCACCACTGATCGCTTTCTATGTCAGTCGCCGGCAGGTGGAAGATGCTCGCGAGTTTGCCGCCAAGGACATTCGCACGGCGCGCATAGTGGCACGTCGCACCTGGCGCTTCTTTGAAACACTGGTGGGTGATGATGACCACTGGTTGCCGCCCGACAACTTGCAGGAAGATCCGCCGGTAACCGCGCATCGCACTTCTCCGACGAACATCGGGCTGCTGCAGCTCTCAACTCTGTCGGCTTACGACTTTGGATACGTGGGGTTGGTCGAGTTGGCTGAGCGGATCGAATTCACGTTTGCCAGTCTGGAAAAGCTACAGAAGTTTCGCGGCCACTTTTTCAATTGGCATGACACGCGCACCCTTCTGCCCATGTGGCCGCAGTATGTTTCCGTTGTCGACAGCGGCAATCTCGCCGGGCATCTGATTACGTTGAAGCAGGCCGCGCTGGACCTTCCTGACGACAAACTCTTCGACACCAGAGTTCTGGACGGACTGAAGGACACAGTCGCGGCCATGACTCAGGAAACTTCGCAACTCGCAGTCGCTCGCCAGCGCACCGACGCCATCACCATCAATCAATTGCGTGGCGAGATTCAATCCTGCACCCGTTTACTCTCCAGCGGGACACCGGTTGCGCTGGAGGGGTGGGTGACATTGTTTGGAGCGGTCAACGAGCATGCAACAGTCATAGATGACATAGTGGCCGCACTATCACTCGAACATCGCGGAGATGAATTTACCGAACTGCGCTGGTGGACCAGCTCGCTCCTGCATCAAGTACACAATTATCGCCGGGACCTGAATCTCTTAACGCCGTGGGGTGTCGCCGGGACTAACTCGCTCGCCGCTATCGCGGGGCGCTCTGATGCGGCGAGCGGACACTGGGAATTGATCAAGACCGCGTTGCGACCTGTTCCCGGGCTGGCACAGATTGCTGAGATTTGCGACCGGGCCCTGGTGCAGTTGGCAGCCCTGCGAGCGGAAATTGAATCGACCGGAGCGGAAACGCGTCCTGACAGTCCCCTCCAGGAACAGCGCGACGCTGCTCTCCAGGAGCTGAGCGCGCTTACCGGCGCTATGGAGCAGGCCGCCGAAGCCGCGGGGACGATTACTGCGCGGTTGGCGAAAATTGCCCAGACATGTCAGCGCGTGGTCGACGAGATGGACTTTAAGTTTCTGCTCGACCCGGAGCGTAAGGTTTTCACGATCGGCTATAACGTCACTGAGGGACGTCACGACAATTCGTTTTACGATTTGCTGGCTTCGGAGGCGCGGCTGGCGAGTTTTGTAGCTATCTCGAAGAGCGACGTACAACAGGAACATTGGTTTCGCATGGGACGCCAGCTGACGGCAGTTGACGGCGGCCGCGCATTGATTTCGTGGACCGGCACAATGTTCGAGTACCTGATGCCGCTACTGGTCATGCGCAGCTATCGCGAAACTTTGCTGGGAGAAACCTATGCGGCCGTCGTCTCCCGACAAATCGAATATGGTTATGAACGGGGAGTGCCATGGGGCATTTCCGAGTCGGCCTATGCGGCGCGCGATCTGCAACTCAATTATCAGTATGGGCCATTCGGTGTTCCCGGATTGGGATTGAAGCGAGGCTTGATTGAAGACCTGGTGGTTTCTCCTTACTCGACCATTTTGGCCGCAAATGTTTTGCCGGCCCAGGCGATGGAAAACCTGCGCGTGCTGGAGCGCGAAGGCGCGCTTTCACGTTACGGTTTTTACGAGGCTTTGGACTACACGCCTGAGCGGGTCAAGAAAGGGGAGCGTTGCACGATGGTGCGGGCTTATATGGCGCACCATCAGGGCATGAGTTTGGTAGCGCTCGACAACCTGATTAACCGGAATGTAATGCAGAATCGCTTTCACAGCGATCCGGCGGTACAGGCGACTGAACTGCTTTTGCAGGAACGCATCCCCCGTGGCGTGCCGGCCGCCCACCCGCGCGCCGAAGAAGTTTTGACTGGTCGCGTGGTGCGCACACTTACGGGTTTGGTCAGCCGCACCTACGATACCGCCGATCTGCCGACCCCGCGCACCCAACTGTTATCGAACGGGACTTACAGCGTAATGATCACCACGGCGGGCGCGGGCTATTCGATGTGCGGACCCCTGGCGGTGAATCGCTGGCGTGAAGACTCGACCCGTGACAACTGGGGCAGCTTTGTTTATATCCGCGACGTGCGCAGCGGCGCCGTCTGGTCGGCGGGTCACCAACCCGTAGGCGCCAAGCCGCAGAGCTATGAAGTCGCATTCTCGGAAGACAAGGCCGATTTCTGGCGGCGGGATTATGGCTTGGTGACGCATCTCGAGGTGATCGTCTCAGCCGAAGACAATGCAGAGATGCGGCGAGTTTCAGTAGCGAATTACTCAACCCGTCCGCGCGAGATCGAGTTGACCAGTTATGCCGAAGTCGTATTGGCGCCCAGGGCCGACGATCTGTCGCACCCGGCTTTCAGCAACCTGTTTATCGAAACTGAATACTATGCGCCGCAGAGCGCGCTGTTTGCCCGCCGCCGTCCCCGCTCGGCGCAAGACGACGCGAAGTGGGGCGTACATGTCTTGTCGACATCGGCCGAAACGATTGCCGGAATCCAGTTTGAAACTGATCGGGTCCGCTTTCTCGGTCGGGGCCACACCCCGGCCGAGCCGTTAGCTGTGATGGAAGATCGCCCGCTCTCGAATACGGTGGGCGCAGTGCTCGATCCAATTTTCAGCTTGCGATGCCGCGTGCGTTTATTGCCGAACGAAACGGCGCAGGTTGTCTTCACGACCGGTGTTGCACAGTCGCGCGATCAAGCTATCTCATTATCGGAAAAGTATCGCGACGCAAACATCTTCGAACGTGAATCGCGGATGGCCTGGACCCGCGCCCAGGTCGAGATGACTCATCTGCACATTGATCCCAACGAAGCGCATCTTTTTCAGCGGCTCGCCGGCCGCATTCTGTACACGGATCCATCGCTGCGGCCGCGGCCGCATGTGCTCGCACTAAACAAGCTGACACAGTCGGGTCTTTGGTCGCAGGGAATCAGTGGAGACTTTCCCATAGTAATCCTGCGGCTCGATCGCGAAGAAGACATCCAGATGGCCCGGCAGCTGCTCAGAGGTCATCAATACCTGCGATCAAAGGGCCTCCAGTTTGATCTGGTTATTCTGAACGACCATCCCACGGGCTACGCGCAAGAACTCCACGACACCTTGCAGCTGGCGGTGCGAACTTCAGGCGCGCAGGCTCTGATCGACAAGCCTGGGGGCATTTTCGTGCGCCGCTCGGACATCATGCCCGAGGCTGAGCGCATTCTGCTGCATTCAGTAGCCCGGATCGTAATCGTGACTGAGAGAGGTTCACTCGAAGATCAACTCGTGCGACGTCCGATCGAAGAAACCTTACCGGCGCCTTTCCAGCCGCGTACGCCTTCGCAGGTTTATCCCGAGACGTCTCTGGAGCCACCGAAGCTGTCCTTCTTTAACGGACTGGGTGGCTTTGCCCATGGCGGGCGTGAATACGTCGTGATGTTGGGCGAGGGCCAATGGACACCCGCCCCCTGGTCTAACGTGATTGCTAACCACCCGGATTTTGGATTCATGATTACCGAAACCGGAGCGGGCTTCACCTGGTCGCTCAACAGTCACGAGAACCGGATCACGCCCTGGTCCAATGACGCGGTCAGCGATCCGCCCGCCGAAGCGATTTACATTCGCGACGAGGACACCGGAGCCATCTGGACGCCCACGCCTTTACCGATACGCGAGGCGCCCGGCTATCTGATTCGCCACGGTCAGGGATATAGCGTGTTTGAGCACGCCAGCCATGGCATTTCGCAGGAGCTGCTTTTGTTTTCGCCGCTCGACGCGCCCGTCAGGATTTCGCTCCTGCGTTTGCGCAATCGTTCGGACCGGCGCCGCCGGCTTTCAGTCACCAGTTATCAGGAGTTGGTCCTGGGCGTAAACCGCGAAGCGTCGGCGAACCATATAGTCACGGATTTGGAAGAGAGCGAAGGAGCGATCTTCGCGCGCAACTCCTATAACAACGAGTTTTCAGGCCGGGTGGCTTTTGCCGGCACCAGCGAACAGCGTTTTACGATGACTTGTGATCGAAACGAGTTTCTCGGCCGCAACGGCACTCTGGCGCGACCAGCGGCTTTGCGTCGAACCGGACTGGGCGGTCGCGATGGCGCCGGTCTTGATCCCTGTGCCGCGATCCAAACTACAATCGAACTGGCGCCCGGCGAAGCGCGCCAGGTGATCTTCCTACTGGGCCAGGCGGAATCGATCGAGGATGCGCGCGCGGTAAATGCCCGCTTTCGCGATCTGCATACCGTCAACGAAGCTTTCGAAAAGGTGCTCGGATTCTGGGACCAGACACTGGGCACAGTTGAAATCAAGACACCCGATGCTTCCATGGACACATTGGTGAATCGCTGGCTGCTGTGTCAGACACTTGCATGCCGGGTGCGCGGGCGCTCGGCGTTCTACCAATCGAGCGGCGCATTCGGTTTTCGCGATCAGTTGCAGGATGTCATGGCGTTGGTCTATTCGAGTCCGGATGTCGCTCGCCAACAGATCCTCCGGGCCGCCGCGCGCCAATTCAAGGAAGGGGACGTGCTGCACTGGTGGCACGAACCAACCGGCCGCGGCGTGCGCACGCGCTTTTCGGATGACTTGCTGTGGCTGCCTTACGTCGCCTCTTTTTACGTGAGGGTGACCGGGGACTATTCTGTCCTGGACGAAGAGGTCCCATTCATCGAAGGCCCGCTGCTCGAACCCGATCAAATTGAAAATTATCTACAGCCCGCGGTCTCGACTGTGCGGGCTACGGTGCTGGAACATTGCGCGCGGGCCATCGATCGCAGCCTCAATCTGGGAGAGCATGGATTGCCCCTAATGGGTTCGGGCGATTGGAATGACGGCATGAATCGAGTCGGCGTCAAGGGCAAGGGCGAAAGCGTCTGGCTGGGCTGGTTTCTGTGCACCGTGTTGAGCGGGTTTGCTCCGCTCTGCGAGCGATATCAAATGCAGACGCGCAGCAATCGCTATGGCCGGCACATGGAAAAGCTGCGGAAGGGGCTAGAGCAGGCCTGGGACGGTGATTGGTACCGGCGCGCATATTTCGACGACGGTACGCCGCTGGGCTCGGCCATGAATGATGAGTGCCGCATCGATTCGATCGCCCAAACGTGGGCGGTGATTTCGCGCGTGGCCGAATCTTACCGGTCAACGCGAGCCATGTCCGCCGTCGATGAATATCTGATTCGTCGTGGCGACGGGTTGATCGTCCTGTTCACCCCGCCTTTTGATAAAAGCAAACTCGATCCGGGTTACGTTAAAGGCTATGTGCCCGGTGTTCGTGAAAACGGCGGTCAGTACACGCACGCGGCTTTGTGGACAGTGATAGCGTTTGCGATGCTGGGTGACGGTGACCGCGCCGGCGAACTGTTTAGTCTACTCAATCCCATCAATCACTCTTCGACACGAGCCGGCCTGCACAAGTACAAAGTCGAGCCGTACGTAGCGATGGGTGACGTGTATGCGGTGCCGCCGCACACGGGACGCGGTGGTTGGACCTGGTATACGGGCTCCGCCGGATGGATGTATCGCGCGGCGGTGGAATACATACTGGGATTTAAACTCGAGGGCGAACGGTTGCGCATCGATCCCTGCATTCCGCGCGGCTGGCGCGAGTTTGAAATCACATATCGTCACGGCAAAACGACGTACCGGATCAAAGTCGAGAATCCGCATGCGCTCAACAATGGCGTGGCGAGCCTCGAGCTTGATGGCGCGAGACAATCAAGCGACGACGTGCTTTTGACTTCCGACGGACAGACGCACGAAGTCCGCGTAGTGATGGGCGAGAAGCTTGTAGCCCCCGGCACTGAGCCCCAACCCTCAAAGATTCCTCAGCCGGAAGAAGCGCGGTAGTTACCGGATCGCGGATACCCACCCGATTCCAGAGCGCTGGCTGAGAGATCATTCCACGATACAACAGTGGCGAATGACAGAGAATAGTCGCAGCCTGATCCGAGTGTAGTGCTTCCCTTTCAGCGTGAAGGCGAATTGAGTGGGCATTCTTATCTCCCTCTCCCACTGGGAGAGGGTTGGGGTGAGGGCTTACGGCCGACGTCAACCCCAATTCATTTTTTGTCGTTGAATGCCACTTGCCCTCACAGAGAACAAGAGAAATGAGATCCGCTCACAAGCCCTCATCCCCGGCCCTTCTCCCAGAGGGAGAAGGGAGAAAAGCAAACAAAAAAGGCGGAGCGCTTTGCTCCGCCTTCTTTACCAAAGAAGTCTCGCTTGCCTAATCCGCGGCCAGTGCGTGGGCCCGGGCGACGAGTTCGGGTTCAACGGTGGTTACTCCGGATCCGCCGGTCCCTTTAGCGTTGGCCGGCCGGCCGTTTTCATCGGCATTGCCCGTCGTCTTTTGTTGATTAACATAAGTCAGCCACGGACCCGGGGCCGGGCGTTCGCCGGAAGTAATCTCAAAGAAGACTTTCTGAATCTTCGTGGTGATGTCGCCGCGCGTGCCGTTGCCGATGGTGATGCGATCGACGGATCGGATCGGCGTAATCTCGGCGGCGGTGCCGCTGAAGAAAAGTTCATCAGCGATATAGAGCGCGGCGCGTTGGATGCTGCGCTCTTTGATCGTAATGCCCAGTTCCCGACAAATTTGAATCACGCTGTCGCGAGTGATGCCTGCCAGGATCGATGACGACAGTGGCGGAGTATTCACGATGCCGTCGCTGACGACGAAAATATTCTCGCCCGATCCTTCGGAAACATAACCGCGATCGTCGAGCGCGATTCCTTCCGAGTAGCCGTTGAGCAAGGCCTCCATCTTGATCAATTGCGAGTTCATATAGTTGGCGCCGCTCTTAGCCATCGCCGGCATTGAATTCGGGGTCAGACGGTTCCAGGTTGAGACACCCACGTCAACGCCTTTTTCAATCGCTTCGTCGCCCAGATATTTGCCCCAATCCCACGCGCCGATATAGCAAGCCAGCGGGTTCGGAAAGGGGTTGACGCCAAACGCCGGATGCTCTTCATCCAGGCTGCGGAAAAGAATTGGCCGGATGTAGCACTGATCCAAGCCGCTGCGGCGTACGATTTCGACCGAGGCGTTGCAGAGATCGTCGACTGTCCACTTGTGATCCATGCGATAGATCTTTGCCGAGTTCAAAAACCGCTGCATGTGTTCGCGCAGCCGGAACACTGCCGGCCCACTTTTAGTGGCGTAACACCTGATGCCCTCAAAGACACTGGAGCCATAGTGCAGCACGTGGGACATTACGTGCACACGCGCGTCGGTCCACTTGATGAACTCGCCATCGTGCCAGACCACATCGCAAATGCGCGGACTAGGTATGTCTTTGCCACTTTTTGAAAACATGAATTGACTCTCCTTTGGAGACTAACTATTCGAACCGAAGGACAGGTTTTTGGTCTGATTGACAAAGCACGATACTCTAAACCTCAGCCGCTTTGCAAGATGGACTCCGGGCGATTTATGCGACCGTTTAGTGTGCTGACTTTTAGTCGGATTTTTCAGTCAGATGAAGTCAGTACCACCGGCGTGAGTAGGTGGGTTCGTTCGTCATCAATACCGCTGAGGACTCGGTACTGGTTCAGTTTGAACTTAGTTTCACCTCTCATTAGCACCGCGGCTTTAGCCCGGTGACGAGAAGAGGAAGGCAAAGGGGAAACCGTTTCAAACGGTTTCAGACTTTCTTCGGTGGCCACTTTCTTCACAGAGCTGAAGCCGCGGTGCTAATGAGAGGCTGACGGAACCAACCGGTGCCGAGTGTGTGATCTACGCGCTTACGCGGGTGGGACTGACTTCATGAGGTTGCACAGTCCGATTAAGTCGATAATCGAAAGCGCGCGTACTGGTACATTTTTGAAAGTTGAACGGTCCGTTACTGATGGATTCCCGGTTTGCAATCACATGGTGTTGGCCTTCGACAATGGAGAAGGTCCGTTCTTCAAGCCGCGTTCACGCGGCTTACCCGCAGGGTTACTAGACAGGGCGTTTTACGCCCGGGTACGAGGCGCATCAGATCCAAAGCCCGTTTTAACGGGCTTTGCTTGAGGCTTTAGCCCGAATGACTCGGGGTCAATTCAAAGCACGCTAAAGCGCGCTAAAGGCTCAAATCCGCCGATACCCAGCGCTAAAAGCGCTGGTCTATCAACCCTTCGGGAAAGCTGTCTGAAGACGGCTGGGTTCGACCCATGACAATCGTTCTTTGATCCCGATAGTAGTTTTCAACCTGTACCATTACGAAAGCGCGCTTGATTCTCAACGGTGCCCTCCGTACGATTCGTGATGAACTTGTATTTGCATAAGAACACCAACAAATTGGATTCTTCCCCGCTTCGGCGGCTGCGTTGGACAGGCCTGTTCATGGCGACGGCCATGCTGATTTTTGCAAACGCCAGCTGTCGAAAGACTGACCAGAGTGAAAACCAATTACCAAAAACTATGAATAACAACTCCATCGAGACAACCGGGCCGCACGATCCGTTGGCGATTCACCGGCGGGCCATCGTCGTCGATATGCACGCCGACACAACCCAACGCCTGGTCGACGAGAACATCGATTTGGAGAAGCGTCTACCGGATGGACATTTCGATGCGATGCGCGCAAAGGAAGGAGGACTCGACGCCCAGTTCTTTTCGATCTGGGTCGAGCCGGAGCTTTTTGGCGGCGGCGGGGCGCGGGCTATTAAGCGGGCCGACGACCAAATCCAGGCCGTGCATGATCTGGCTCAGAAGCATCCGGAGACCTGGGAGGTGGCCACGACCGCCGCTGACGTCCGCCGGATCGCCGCCAGCGGAAAGATTGCGGCATTGATGGGCATGGAAGGCGGCTATGCCATCGACGAAAAGATCGAGAACGTCGGACGCTATTATCAGATGGGCGTCCGTTACCTCTCGCCGGCCTGGTCGGTGAGTACCAGCTGGGCCGGATCGTCAGGCGATGAAGTGGGCAAGACGCGCGGTTTGAATGATTTTGGCCGGCAAGTAATTCGGGAAATGAATCGCCTCGGGATCATTGTCGATGTTTCACACCTTTCGGATCGCGCATTCTGGGACATCCTCAGCACTTCGACCAAACCGGTGATTGCCACGCATTCGGGATGTCGCGCAATAACTAACGTACCGCGCAACCTCACCGATGACATGATCGTTGCGTTGGCGAAAACGGGCGGCGTGGTGAATGTGATCTTCTATCCGGAACACATCGAACCGGGTTACTCAGAAAAGAAAAAGAAGGTAGATGCAGAGATCGCGGCGCTGGTGCAGAACGCTTCCGATCAGGAAAAAGGCGACGCGGCGCATAAGAAACTTGCGCGTGATCGCGTACGGCGCGAAGAATATCTGAAGCGTCTGCCTGCCGTATCGGTCGCGCGCATAGTCGATCACATCGATCACATCGTGAAGCTGGTCGGCATCGATCATGTCGGGATTGGATCTGACTTTGACGGGATCCAGGCGGTGCCGGCTGATCTGAAGTCAGTTGCCGATCTGCCTAACCTGACGGCGGAACTCTTGAAGCGCGGTTATTCGGAGAGTGACATCGACAAGATTCTGGGCGGGAACATGCTGCGGGTTATGGACGAGGTCGAGAAGAAATAAACCTTTATCTGTCCACGTTCTTGCGGCTCTGCCGCCTGATGTGCGGAAAGGCTCCGCCTTTCCGCTTCGCTGGTTTTTAGAATGAGGCTATGCCTCTATTTATTTCGACGATGAGTCAGGAGGCATAGCCTCCTAAATTCTATAAGGGACCCACCGGAAAGGCAGAGCCTTTCCGCACATCGGGCGGCAGAGCCGCACTCTGAAAAATGGCGACTACTTCAAAAGCGCGTCGGCCCAGAATCGGCTTTCATGCCCCGATCAAAGGCGGCCTGCACGAATCTCTAATTGTGGCGCGAGACACGGGCTGCGAGGCCGTCCAAATCTTCTCGCGCAATCCGCGCGGCTGGATGGCCAAGCCTCTGACAAAAGAATCAATCGATCTGTTTCGCCGGACACGCAAGCAAACAAAGCTTTCACCGGTTCTGATTCATACAAACTATCTGATCAATCTGGCGGCGGCGGATGAAACGATCCTGTTGAAATCAATCGCCTCCTTTCGCGAAGAGGCCGAGCGCGCAATTCTCCTCGGCGTTGATTACCTGGTGCTGCACCCGGGTAGCGCGCGCGGTTCGTGCGAAGCAGACGCGATTGAAATCTGCGCGCTCAGTCTGCAAATCGCCTGTAAAGGGTTGAAGCTGGGGCCGCTGCGAATTCTGCTGGAGAATACAGCGGGACAAGGTGCTTGCATTGGTCATCGCTTTGAACATCTGCGCGCGATTATGGATGCTTGTCCCAAACTTCCTCTGGGCGTGTGTGTCGACACCGCGCACTCGTTCACTGCCGGTTATGACATTCGCGAGGCGGACGGGTTAGAGGCGACGTTGGAAATCATTCGTCGCACGGTGGGCTTGAGAAACGTGCGCGCGGTGCATTTCAACGATTCGCGCGCTCCGTACAACTCGCGCGTCGATCGTCACTGGCACATCGGCGAAGGCCATATCGGGCGCGAGGCTCTGCGACGCTTTGCACAGCATCCGAAGCTGGCTCATGCCGCATTCATTCTCGAAACACCGTACGACGACCCGCGGGCGGATTTGAAGAATCTGGAAGCATTGCGATCGTTTGTGAACGGGAAGAACACTCCTCAAGTGGCTACATGAGGTCAGTACCAACTGCGTTAGCAGGTGGATCCATGACTCGACCCGGCGACGATGAGTGTTTGGTCCACCCGCTCACGCGGGTGGTACTGACCTCATTGCTCTGGACGTTGCTCAAATCTTCCGCTAGAATCCTGTCATTCGGTGAGATTAATGATTCACGTTAGATCACTTACCAAACTCCTCCTTACGGTGCCGCTTTTGCGGCGGGCGCTCTAAGCCCGCTTGTCGAGGCGGCCGGAACCTAATACGCCAATTCAAGAGTTAGGCTGAGCGAATGCGGAAATGCTTTAATAAAGCTTTGCGCGGTCCCTCATTAATGTAGATTTGTCAGAGATCAATAGTCATGGACGAGAAATATTTTCCTGAGAAAATCGAAGAGAAATGGCAGCACCGTTGGGCTGAGGCCGGCACGTTCGCAGCGCGCGAGGATGATCCGCGCCCCAAGTTTTATGCGCTCGAAATGCTGCCTTATCCATCCGGCTTTTTGCACATGGGCCACGTGCGCAATTACTCGATCGGCGACGCCCTGGCCTGGTACAAGCGCCTGCGCGGATTCAATGTCCTGCATCCCATCGGCTGGGACAGTTTTGGCCAGCCGGCCGAGCAGGCCGCCATCAAGCGTGGTATCCAGCCGCGTGAGTGGACCGAACAAAACATCGCGCACATGAAGGGCCAGATGCAGCGCCTCGGCGTGAGCTATGACTGGCGGCGAGAGATCGCGGCGCACCGGCCTGACTATTACAAATGGGATCAGTGGTTCTTTCTCAAGATGTTCGAACGCGGTCTCGCGTACAAACGCAAATCGGCCGTCAATTGGTGCCCGAAAGAAGAGACCGTCCTTTCGAACGAACAATCCTCTGGCGGAGTGTGCTGGCGTTGCGGCACGCCGGTCGTGAAGAAAGAGATTGAGCAGTGGTTTCTGCGCATTACCAAATACGCCGAAGAACTGGTCAGTGACATTAAGGAGATCGAGGATGGGTGGCCGCAAAAGGTTTTGAAGCGCCAGCGTGATTGGGTGGGCCGCAGTGAAGGCGCTTACATCGATTTCGCGGTCAAGGACACAGACGAAAAAGTTCGCGTCTTCACTACTCGAATTGATACCGTCTTTGGCGCGACCGCGATTGTGTTGGCGGCCGAGCATCCGTTGTTGCCGAAGCTGCTGGAGGGCGGGCCGCTAACAGACGAAGTAACACAGTTCGCTGAAAAAATAAAAAGCAGCCGGGCGATCAAAACTGATTTAGCTGAAGAAGAAGAAAAGCTGGGCATGAACACCGGCCGGCTGGCTATCAATCCTTTCAGTGGAGAGCTCTTGCCGATCTGGGTCGCGAACTATGTGCTGATGGATTACGGCGCCGGCGCGGTGATGAGTGTGCCCGCGCATGACGAGCGCGATTTCGAGTTTGCGCGTAAGTACACTTTGCCCATCCGTCAGGTGATCGCCCCCATGATTCACGGACAACAAGGCGAAAGCGACGACGTGGTTCCCGGCAGCGATCAATCGATGGACATGAAAGGCGCATTCACTGAGTACGGAATGCTGGTTAACAGCGCTGAGTGGAGCGGTAAACT
>JAWWPL010000458.1:0-27656 GCA_033850605.1 Blastocatellia bacterium
TTACCGCCGCGCACCAGCACATGATGCATCCGGCTTGTGACTTTGCGAAGCACATGATGCAGGTTTCTTTTGCCGGCACCGGCATCTGGTTGTCGGATGGCGCAACTAACATCATGCCCGTCGGGCCCCATCGGGCCGCCGAGGGACGATCCCTAACTCAGGATCAGATTGAAGAGAACCGGACGGTAATCCATCGCGCCTGGAAGCTGCATTACGATCACGTCCAGCACTCGCTCGTCGGCGGTTTTTATCAGGGATGGGATCTGCATCCGGCGCAGCTGCCGACCCGCTATGCCGCGGTCTACGCGTTCTTTCTGGAGAGTCTGGATGCGGCCTCCGAACGTTTGCGCAACTTCGTCGAGAAGGCTGCCAAGGCAACGCTGGTCGGTGATGTCTTTGACGACGCGGCCACCGGGCAGGGACTGCTCAACTACTTTCTGCGCGCGATAAACTCTGGCGCGATCACCAGGGAGGAAGCGCTGCGTCTTTCCGGATTGACGCTGGAAGAATTGCAATCAGGCTCGTTCGTTAAGATACTTAAGAGTCGCACATGATTGTGACCTGTCAGAAGCCCGACCGGGTGGGAGGGCATCGCCGGCCGCCAGGCCCTCCCTCACGGTCGGGCTTCTGACACTTATGTAGCTTGGTTTAATTTGAGAACGCCACCAGAAAGAACTCAACGATGAAAGTTCCGAAGAAGATTGTTTGCTTTGCGATAGCGCTGACTGCGATGACGCTGAATATGACAACGCTGGTTTACGGACAGAAGGCCCAACCGGCTAACAATTCTCTCGCCGCAAAGATTCGCCGCTTTGCGCCTACGATACTGACCGCGAACACGTCGCGCCTGCCGGCAAACGATCGGAAAGCGCTGATGAAGATCATTGCGGCGGCGAAGTTGTACGACCGGCTCTATCTGCGGCAGATTTGGAGTGGCAACGAGGCGCTGTGGAAGAAACTGCAAGCCGACAAAAGCCCGCTTGGTCGTCTGCGCCTTCATTACTTCATGATCAATAGAGGCCCCTGGTCTCAGCTCGACGCGCACGAACCCTTCATCGCGGGCGTTCCAGCCCGGCCGCCTCAGGCTAACTTCTATCCGGACGACATGACCAAGGATGAGTTCAACACCTGGTTGAATACGTTGTCACCCGATGATAAGGAGCGGGCCACCGGATATTTTTACGTGATTCGTCGTGATGCGAATGGCAAGTTGAAAGCCGTCCCTTACAGCGAGGAGTATCGCGAGTTCCTCGAACCGGCAGCAAAGTTGCTGCGCGAAGCCGCGGCGCTCACAGCCAATAGGACGCTGAAAGATTTTCTCAATAAACGCGCGGCGGCCTTCGCCTCAAACGATTACTACGACAGCGACGTGGCCTGGATGGATCTCGACGCTCCGATCGATGTCACGATCGGCCCGTACGAAACTTACGAGGACGAATTGTTTGGATACAAGGCCGCGTTCGAAGCATACGTCACTCTGCGTGACGAAGCGGAATCCGCCAAGCTCGTGAAATTCAGTCAATATCTGCAGGAGATCGAAGACCATCTACCCATCGACGCAAAGTATCGCAATCCCAAGCTCGGCTCAGCATCGCCAATGCGCGTGGTCAACGAAGTATTCAGTTCCGGCGAGGGAAATAGCGGCGTGCAAACCGCGGCGTTTAACTTGCCGAACGATGAGCGAGTGGTCAAAGAAAAAGGCTCGAAGCGAATCATGTTAAAGAACGTGCAGGATGCAAAGTTCAACAAGACTTTGATTCCGATTTCGCGAGTCGTGCTCGATCCGGCCCAGCAAAAGGATCTCGCGTTCGACGCCTTCTTCACTCACATCCTGATGCACGAACTGATGCACGGACTGGGACCGCACAACATTAATGTCGCTGGCCAGGCGACCACCGTGCGGTTGCAACTGAAGGATCAGTATTCGGCAATTGAGGAAGCCAAGGCCGATATGACCGGACTTTGGGCTCTGCAGTACCTGATCGATAAAGGCGTGATCGATCGTGAGATGCAGCGCACTCTCTACACGACAAATCTCGCCAGCATGTTTCGCTCGGTACGTTTCGGCATTACCGAAGCGCACGGACGCGGCGTGGCCATGCAATTTAATTATCTCAGCGACGAAGGCGCCATCAAATTCAACGATCGAAACGGCACCTTCAGTGTTGATGAGGCGAAGATCAGAGACGCCGTGCGCAAGTTGACGCACGAACTGATGACGATCGAGGCCGAAGGTTCTTACGAAAAAGCGAAGGCCCTGCTGGACAAGTATGCGGTGATTCGCCCTCAGATGAAGAGCGCTTTCGATAAACTGAGCAACGTGCCCGTGGACATCGAACCGATTTTCCCACTGGCGAAGTAATTATGTGGAGTGCGGTAACTTGTTACCGCTTTCGAAGGCCGCGACCTGTCGCGGCCTGGATAGCAGGCGCTTACCAGCAGTCGGCGACAAGTCAGCGCACTCCAAATTCAGAACAGACTCCCCTGCGGTGACTCATCATCCGCCTCGACCGACTCGCTTAATCGCGGGTAACTCTCGATCAACTTTGCCGGCCCCGGCAAACGTTTCTCCTCCAGCAGCGCCAGAACTTCGAAGGCATTCACCAAACTTTGTCCGCGGGCGTGGTTGTTAGTGATTACGTATGTTTGTTGCGCTTTCTCTGCGACCTGTTTGATCCGCTTGACCCACGGCTCCAGTTCATCTCGTGAATACAGGTAGTCATAGCGCTCCACCACATTCGCTTCTTCGCGGAACCAGTTCTGATAGTTCCGCCCGTGCAAACGAATATAGCCGATTGGCGACGTCACTTCGGCGGACGGTTTAATGGAATTGGCGAACAAGGGCTGATCGATGTCGCATAAACCAACTCCGAGGTCTTCCAGCGTCTGCAACACCCTCGGGTTGTTCCATGATTCATGCCGCAGCTCAACTACCAAAGGGAAATCGTGAAATCGCTCGCACAATTGAGTCAGGTATGCGCGCTGTTCGCGATCATTCTTGAACGACCAGGGAAACTGGATCAGCAGCGCACCGAGTTTCCCGGCCTCCATCAGCGGATTAAGCCCTTCGCGGAACGCGCCTTCATCTTTGTTGGTGAGCTTGTCGCGCTTGTGTGTGAAAACCTTGTGGAGCTTTGCCGTGAAAATGAAGTTCGGGTTGTGGGCGACGCGTTTCAACCAGGCCCTTGCCGTGTCGGGCCGAGGCGGATAGTAAAAGCTGCTATTGATTTCTGCGGTATCGAAGTATTTCGCTACCAGCGCCAGTGTATCGAACTTCGTACCGGCGCCCTCGGGATAGACGCGCCCGCGCCAGTCAGTATATGACCACCCGGCAGGACCGACAGAGATGTCTCGGAGAGCGCGCACGATTGGGATTTTGTCCGACAAACTTCAGTTTGTCGAACATCCCAGCGAAGAGAAAAGAGTGGTTGAAGCTGGGAACGCGGACGGCTCGTCCGCACTGAGCGCACAGCGCGAACAACAGTTCCCATCCAACCTGAGCCTTATGGTCGCTGAGGCGGACGAGTACGTCCGCGCTCCCAGCATCACGTGGCTCTTGCCGTTGGACGTGGAGCTCTGGGAGTCTTCATTAGAAAGTCTCGAAGGTTCGTAGACACAACATCGAGAGAAAGACCAGACGCCGCCAGCTTCCCATCCTGGTCAGAACATTTCACCGCGGAAGTCAACTCAGAGGAATCCAAACGCCAACTGCTGCCCGGGTTACTTTCCAACTCGTTAAGCATAGCGACGAGCGAACTGAAATCTCGCCGTTCGATCCGCGGCCGGACGATTGTTTCGGCCCAGGAATAGTAAGGGTAGTCGAGGCGATAGGCCCAGCCACCGGCAAAAGGAGTCGCGATTAAGAAGACTTCGCCGCGTGCGTGATGCGAAATAGCCGTGAACGGCGCACAGTGACGGGTCGGCTTAAAACCCGAGGAGCTGAAAATCTCGGGCGCGAGAGTTACTAGTGAAATCTTCGCTTCGCTGTCTTCGTCAACTCGCGAGCGGCCTTTAGCAAAGCTATCCAGCGCCAGGGCGATCCGATTCCAAGGGTCGCACCAGAGTGACGCATAATCGTTCGTACGGGTCAGAACCCGTTCGACATGCGGCAAAACCAGTTCGTAAGCCCGCGCATTATCGCTCACCGGCTCGCCGGCGAGTTGCCGCGCCAGCGGCGAGCCCGCATCTTCACCAATCGCCGAGTCCGAACCCTGTATGACAATGCTGGCACGCACGCCGGCTTGTGTGCTCAGCTCTGAAAAATCACCGGCCTCGGCGGCAGCAATCAACTTCTCGCGCCACTCGAGCGCGCGTTCACCGGTCAGGACTGTCCAAACCGAAAGCACCCCGTCAGTATCAAAGTGATTGTTCGTTACCAGATCGATCCCTTGAGTTAGTTGATCACGATCGGGCGCGGCAACCAGGTTCAAAGCGATCTCAGTCGACGTGTCGGCCTTCACCGAGGGCGGTGTTTGATTTCCCTGCCAGTGAGAGAAATGAATGGCGTTGTCTACGGTGCCGTCAACTGAAAGCTTCGGCACCGCAGCAAGACCTTCGTGGTAATACTCGAATCTCATTACGCCCGTCTATCCTATCTAAAGTCGCTGATCAAATCACATCGCTGGGTGCCATACTTGAGCGTGGACATCCTGTCCGCCCGCGCACAGCGCGCATACTTTGATGGACATTCCTGCGCGAAGCTGAGCGGGCTGCGCCCGCTGGCGGACAGGATGTCCGCGCTCCACTTTGCTCCTGAGTCAGGAAATGTTTCTTCATCGATGATTTTCGTGCAGGCCCCTGGCGGATCTCACCCATGTCACTACTGAACGGGTGTTAATGGGCTGGCGCCAAACTTGAAAGCGCCGGAGTACTCAAACCAAAGTTCTTAGGGTTCTCGCCGACAATCGCAGCCGCGAAGAACGCCGGAACGTATCCCGCCTCCCTACGAAAGTTTTCACTCAGCCTGTCCCGGTTAGCGTAAATCGTCCAGAAATTTCTTTGATAGTTGTCAGTTTCTCGCAGCTGTCTCAGGGTGTCTGTGACCCAACCCGGCCCTTGATTGTAACTAAGCAGCACCAGCGTCATGGTTTCGGAATCTTCGCCGAGCTCGGCCATGCGATCAGCGATGTAGCGCGCCGCGGCGGGAGTCATCTTCTCGACATCGCACATGTCTGCGCGGGCCACGCCATAGATTTTGGCGGTAGACGGCAAGAACTGAAACAGACCGGTAGCGCCTATCTGGTTTTCATAACAAGGTTTGTATTCCGACTCAATCATCGGCAGATAAATTCCTACCACGATCGGAATTTTCCGCGCCGCAAACGACCGCGCGATCAAAGGTACATATGGCACCGCACGGGCATAGATCACATTCAAGCTTTCCCCACCCGGATTGTTGTAAATGCTTTCCTCACGGGCAGCGTAGTGATCAACGTGTCGCTTGATAGCCTGGAGAGCTTCCTGATTAAGTTTCACCGGCCGCTCGCCCATCATCGCCGATATGCGCTGCTCCTGATCGTCTACAAATTTGAATTGCTCTGCTTCGTTCATCTCCGTGTAGGGTTTGCTTGCTAAAGCCGGTGCCGCGCCCTCCGGTTTTGTTTGTGGCCCGAACCTCCGGTAAAGAAATACACCGCCCAGTACCAGGGTAACCATCATGACAACGCTGAGAGCTAACAGACGATAACGACGATAGCCATTTGACTCACCAAGCCAAACGGAACTTAATCTCTGAGGAGCAACGCGCGACACTTTACCGTCGTGTGTAACTGAAACCCCAGGCGGGGATTGGCCCATTGAACTGAGCGCAATCTGACCCGTTGAGCAACCAATACTTTCGAACTGTTGTCTCAGTGCACCTAAATCCGAGAGCAGTTCCACAGCACTTTGATATCGTTCTGCAGCTTCTTTCTGTAGTGTCCGAGCGACGATGGTCCACAGTCCGAGCAGCAACGGATCGTCACTCAGTTGAACCAATGGCGGAGGTTCGCGTTCAAGAATCGCCACTATTGTGTCCATGCGTGTTGCGCCGGTGAAGGGCGGGCGATGGGCAAGCATTTCATAAAGCACCACACCCAGACTCCAGATATCTGTGCGTTCGTCAACTTCCAGACCACGCGCCTGCTCTGGCGACATGTAGCCGACGGTTCCCAGCACTGCGCCCGTCTCTGTCTGCGATCTCGTATTCATCGACATCGCGGACGGCGTCTGCTCGAGAAGCTTGACGATGCCAAAGTCCAGCACCTTTACGATCCCGTCGCCGCGCCGCATGATGTTTTCGGGTTTGATATCGCGATGCACGATGCCGGCGGCGTGCGCGGCCGAAAGCGCCGCGGCGACCTGGCCCACAAGATCCAGCACATCTAGGATCGACAAATCACCCGCGGCGATCAATTCACGAATTGTCTGGCCGTCGATGAATTCAGTGGCAATGAAATGGATGCCATCGAGTTCGCCTACTTCGTGAATCGTGAGGATGTTCGGATGATTAAGGGCCGAAGCAGAGCGCGCCTCTCTCTGGAACCGGCGCAACCGAGTATCATCTGAAACAAAGTAGGCCGGCAGCACTTTCAGCGCCACCAGACGATTAAGGCGCGAGTCCTGGGCCAGATAGACTTCACCCATTCCGCCGCTCCCGAGTTCGTCGATAATTTTGTAAGGCCCGATCTCGCGCCCGGTGTTTTTGAGCTTATGATCACCCAGGAGGACGCGCGCATCCTGCGACATCGCCGGCTGCTCGATAAAATCAACGGCGGCATCGTGAGCGCTGATCAGCGAACTCGCCTCCGTCTGCAACTCTTCGTCGCCCGCGCACACTTCATTGAGAAACGCAGCGCGATCCCCCGGCGCGCAATCAAGCGCCGCCTGTAAAACTTCTTCAACCTGTTGCCAGCGTTCAGGAGTCATAAGAGCATTGCCGTGCGCTGGGAGCGCGGACGTCCCGTCCGCACTGAGCGCGCAGCGCGAAAGTCTAGTTCACAAAAAAGCCCGAAAGGAGAGCGCGCTTCGGTCGCCATGCGGACGAGACGTCCGCGCTCCCAGCATCGGCTAGCCTCAAGGTGGACAACGTCCATTTCATGAATCTTTCATCCGTCGATAGAGCCAGGCCTTGGCCGCGCGCCAATCGCGTCGCACTGTCATCACTGAAATCTCCAGAACTTCAGCCGTCTCTTCCAACCCGAGGCCGCCAAAGTAACGCAGCTCCACAACTCGACTCTTACGCACGTCGAACTCCGCCAGTTCAGCCAGCGCATCGTCCAACGCCAGCAACTCTCGAGCGCGATCCGCGGACATTGACTCAGCTTCGGCCAGTGAAACTCTTTGCGCATCGCCGCCATGCTTAACGTAATTCCGGCGACGCGCATTATCGATCAAAATATGCCGCATCACTTGCGCGGTTACCGCGAAGAAGTGGGCCCGATTCTGCCACTCGATCTTCTTTTGTCCGGCCAGGCGCAGATAGGCTTCATTAACCAGCGCGGTGGTCCCGAGGGTGTCGCCATGACGCTCACGCTGCACATAACGATGTGCGATGCGCCGCAGCTCGTCATAGACAAGCGGGGTTAGTCTATTGAGCGCGGTAAGATCTCCCTGCTGCCAGTCAAGCAACAGCTCGGTCAGGTCTGGCGTAGAAAGCGTCATCATCTTCTCTTGCACCGCCAGCCCGATCTTATCACCTTTCTTTGCAGGCCAATCACGCGAAGGGTCAACCTGGATGCAGAAATATTTTCGCTCGACTCTGAACACTTTGGGCGCCGTTTCTCGCTAGCAAGTGGGGCTAATGAACACTCTCGTGACCGGTTCTCGCTTAACTAAGTAGGAGCAAGTCTATTGATGAGTACTGTTACCTCAATTGAGAAAAGAAGGAGAAAATCACTAATGAAAGTTCAGAGACTGTTTACTTTACTGCTCGTCGTGTTTCTTGGCCTGATATCGGGCGGCTCGCCCAGGTCGCTCGCCCAGACTGCATTATCGACGACACTCTATCAACAGATGACGTTAGCGCAACGGGCTACTTTCGTAACTGAAAAGTCCCGCGAGATCTCTCGGAAAATGTCCGGGAACGACTATGAGTTTACGACTGCGTTTGAGATGGAGATTCAAAAGTCTGTGGATATGTATGCGCGACGCATCGGAACGAACGCGGGTGAAAGTCCCGGCAAAGGGGACGCTCGCTTTGCTTTTGAACGAGGTCAAACCGTGGCGCCCACACTAATCAAAGCATTCAAGGCGCACAACGTGTCGCCGCTAATCGGACTCTACCTGCCGATGGTTGAATCCGAATACGTGAACATCACATCGCCCAATGCAATGGGCGCCGTGGGGATGTTTCAGTTTGTGCCGCAGACGGGAGAGCACTACGGCTTAAGCGCCGCGGACCTTCTTGATGTAGAGAAATCCGCCGACGCTGCCGCACGATACATCGGCGACGGCCTTAATACGTTTAGCGCTGATCGCATGAAAGAAGCCCTCGCTTTGCTGGCGTACAACCGGGGCGGGAAGGCTGTCGAGGCCGATATCGCGGCGTTGGTAAACGATCAGAATCGTGCGTGCAGCATCTGTGCGCTCACCGAGCAGAAGGACAAATTGGACAAAACTTTCCGCAGCGAGAGTGTCTATTACGTGCCGCACTTCTTTGCGGCCGCGATCATCGGAGAGAACCCGCAGGCTTTTGGTCTAACGACAAAGCCGCTGTCATCGCTGGATTCGAAGCCGTAGCGGTGAGGCGGATGCGGCTGTGCCGCCTGATGTGCGGAAAAGGCTTCGTCTTTCCGTCGTCGGTGACCCGTTGAGATCGAGGCTATGCCTTGGGGATTTGAAAAGGAGGCATAGCCTCCTGGATCCCGAAAGAGTATGTGACGGAAAGGCAGAGCCTTTCCGCACATCAAGCGGCACAGCCGCAGGAACTACTGATCCTTCCACTCCGGAATGCGGCCTGGCGTCCAGGGGGCGCCGGCTGCTTCCATCTGTTTTTCCAGCTTCGCGAGATCGCCCTCGATTAGCTGCCGCAGCTGATTGAGCGCCGTTTCAAACTCCTGTGCCGCGGCGGTGTATTGATCAATTTGGGTCTGGGTGGGCCGGGCCGTGGACATTCGCTGCGAGCCGACGATGTCGCCCACGCGCTCAGTGATCGAAGGCGGCAGGTTCATGTTCCGTTGCCGCAAGGCCTGATCGCCTTGCAGAGCCCGCAGAATCTCATTCGTGCGCTTGTCCAAAGCAGACGCATCACTCAACAGCTTTTCCGGAGCCGCGGGTGTCTCTAATAGCGCACGTCTAATCGCGACCAGACGGGGCTTGAGAGCGTTGGCTGTTGCGACCGCTCCCTGCACCGCCCGCTGAAGCCTGGCCACCTTTTGCTGGAACTCGACCAGGTTAGCTCGATCGGCCGGTGACATTCGCTCCTGGCCATCGACGACCACCTGAAACTCCTGCGCCTGGCCCAGCAAGGTACTCACGCCGTCAACTCTCTTCGCCATGCTGACTTTGTAAGTGCCCGGCATCACCAGCGGGCCCGATGGTCCCTCATCGAAAGGATTCTCTGTTTCAGGATTTGGCGGAGGCGGCAAAGTCGGCGCGGGAGAACGCAAATCCCACGACACCCGTTGCATGCCGGCGGTAACCGGTCCGGTCAGGCGACGGACCACGCGACCTGCCGAATCGCTGATAATGAAAATAACTGCCGGCGCTTCCTCTTCTTCTTCAGCACGAAAATCTGACGAGCTGGGCAAAGCAATCACGGCGCCTTTTCTTTGCGCGTCGCGTTCACTCTCTTGCCGTTTCGCTTTCCTGGTCTTGAGCTCTTCTTTCAGATAGTAGCTGAAGGTTGCGCCAAAGGGAGGATTGTCGGCCGTGTAAAAAGACTCACCCTGAAAACTCTTGCCCCGTCCGCCCAGGGGCTGTGCCTGGATGTACATCAGAGCATCCTTGACCGGAAACAACAGGCCCTCCTGTTTGAGCATTTCCGGCTTCAGCAAACGTAACGGTGTGTAGTTGTCCAGAATGTAAAAGCCGCGGCCGAACGTTCCCACCACCAGATCGTTCTCCCGTTTTTGAATCGCGAGATCGCGGACCTGAATGGTCGGCAAACCACCTCTCATCTGAATCCACTTTTGTCCGCCGTCTAGCGAAAAGTAGAGACCGAATTCAGTGCCGACGAAGAGCAGATTCGGGTTCACATGATCTTCGGCAATCGCCCACACCGAGCCATTCGCCGGCAGGTTGTTCTTAATCGAAACCCAGGTGCGTCCGGCATCCGCGCTCTTGAAAAGATAAGGCTTGAAGTCAGCGTTCTGATGATTCTCGAACGCCACATACACTGTATTAGTGTCGTTATTGGAAGCCACAATACGACTCACGTAAGCCAGTTCAGGAACATCGGGAAGCTTTTCGACCTTGCGCCAGTTCTTGCCGCCGTCCTCAGTGATTTGAATTAAGCCATCATCCGTACCGACATAGATAAGTCCATCCTTTTTAGGCGATTCAGCGAGGGCTGAGGCGTTGCCAAAGAACGCCGTCGACTGGTTTTTGGCCACGGCGTCCATGCTCCAAATCTTTCCCATGACCGGCAGCTTGTCGCGATCCAGACCGCGTGAAAGCTGTCCGCTAATTACCTTCCAGCTATCACCGCGATCATCGCTGCGGAACAATTTGTCGGCGGCAAAATAGAGACGCGTGTGCGAATGCGGACTAATAATAAAGGGCGAGTCCCAATTCCAACGCAGAGGATCTTCGTTGCGGCCAATCGCGGGTTGAATGCCCATGCGCTCGCCCGTCGCTCGATCATCGCGCACCAAAACGCCGTGTTGTAGCTCGGCATAAACTGTGTTGGGATCTTCCGGATCTACCTGAGTCCGGAAACCGTCACCACCCTGGGTCACAAACCAGTCGCTGCTAACTATGCCGGACACGTTGCGCGTGCGCGACGGGCCGCCGAAAGCAAAGTTGTCCTGGGCGCCGCCATACACGTTATAGAACGGCTTGGCGTTATCCGTGGTTATGTCGTAGAGCTGTGTCACGGGCAGGTTCCGTTTGAAATCCCAATTCAAACCGCGGTCATGACTTTCATAGACACCGCCATCACAACCCACCAGATAGTGATCGGTGTTACCGGGATCGATCCAGATTTCATGATTGTCGACGTGCTTTGATTTTTCTCCCAGGCGGCGCAAGGTCCGGCCGCCGTCGTCGGACACCATCAGGAAGACATTCATCACATAGATACGATCCACATCTTTGGGATCAGCTATGATACGCGCGTAGTACATAGCCCCCGCGTCAAAGTCGTTGCGCCGCTCCCAACTTCCGCCGCGATCGTTCGAACGAAAGATGCCGCCCTTACGGTCTCCTGCCTCGACGGTCGCATAAACTATGTTCGAATCAACCGGGGAGACGGCCAGGCCAATGCGGCCCATGTCAGTGGTGGGCAAACCAGCCCTTACCTTGTTCCAGGTCACCCCCGCATCCGTCGACTTGTAGATGGCGCTCTCTGGTCCACCGTCAATCAGGGTATACATGTGACGACGGCGTTGATACGAAGCTGCATAAACTGTTTCCGGATTCTGCGGATCGATGACTACGTCGGTGACGCCGGTGTTCTCACTAATGTTCAGAATGTTTTTCCAGGTCTTACCGTTATCCGTGGTTTTGAAGAGACCGCGATCTCCACCCGGCCCCCACAGGGGTCCTTGCGCGGCTACATAAACGATATTTGCATCTTTGGGATCGATGGCGATGCGACCGATATGTTCAGAGGTTTTCAGTCCGACACTCTTCCAGGTCTTGCCGCCATCGTCTGAACGATATAGTCCGTTACCGTAGGAGACACTGCGTTGACTGTTGTTCTCGCCCGTGCCCACCCATACAGTCAGAGGATTCTTCGGATCAAGGGCGATGCAGCCGATCGAATACGATCCCTCGCGATCAAACACCGGCGTCCACGTCGCTCCATTATTGACCGTCTTCCAAACACCGCCCGACGCCGACGCGACAAAGTACCGCGCCGAGTTATTCGGATCGACGGCAAAGCCGATCACGCGGCCGGAAGTGAAAGCCGGACCGATGGAACGAAATCTCAATCCGTTGAACGTCGGCGTCGACAGCGGATCGCGCGGACGGTTTTCGTCTTCAGCCGCAGGTTGTTCAGGCCGCTTTGTTGGTTCCGGTTTTGCCGGCTCGGGCGACGGTTGCTGTTTAGCTGTATCTTCCGCCTTTGGCTTCTGTGGGTCCGGCTGCGCAAAGAGTGCAAGCGGAAGCACGAGCATCATTAAGGCAAGCAGTATTAATCGGTTTGCAGTCGTGATCGAACGCATACTGGGGAACATTAGCAGTAGTCTCCTGGTAGTAAGACGAAGGTATGCAATTCAGAGTTAGTCTGGAGAACAGTTGTTCAAAGTACCGGCTCAGTAGGTTTTCATTGGCCATGAAAGAGCCCTGATAAAATTTGCTCTAACATCTGTAAATTAAGACAGCTGCGGCCCGCCGCTGCGACCTAAGGGCGCAAAAGTAATTCCTGGAATGAGAAATGCTCAAACAACACCTGTCGACTTTAATTGGCTGCGGCGCACTCTCGCTGCGACAGGATCTTATGCACCGTCTCGATAAGGGCGTCCACATCAGGCTTGGGCACATAAGCGTGGGCGCCTGCTGCCATAGCTTCGAGTCGGTGTATCTCGTACGCGTCACCGGAATAGAAAATGCAGGGGACGCCGGGTGTTAGAGCATTCAACTTCATGCAGAGGTCCAAACCCGTGCCGTCGGGCAGACGCTTGTCCAGCACGTAGAGATCGAATTCGTTCGTGGTGGCAAGTTGCATTGCCTCTTCCATGGTGTGCGCCGGATGGACCTCGTAGTTCGACTGTGAGAGCAGGAGCTTAAGCATTTCAGGTGTGTCTTCATGATCGTCCACACACAGTATTCGACATTTGACTTCTGACATACCAACCTCCGGATCGGGCATTTCTCGTCTCAATTTGTACGAATGAAACCGAACGATTAATTCAAAGGAGAGCGGATTATAGTCCAAGCCCGGTCTTTGATGCTAGACCGCTGTTAAATGCTCGGTTGAAGTGGGCGGCCGACCGGCCAACGGGCTGTCTCGACCATCAACGCACCACCGGGTCAACGGAATCCCAATGAACACGGATTTGCCCAAGCTGGCAGCTTGCTATCTCGCAGCGACCTGCGGGACGCCAGCCGGCAGCTTGGGTGGTCAGGATCAGGAAAGGCGTGGGGTTAATTGACTAAATGGAACGCGATTTTCGCGTCTTCAGGCTGGAGGATGGGGTGATAAGTTTTTCCATAGTTTGCGACGATTTTGTTGACGTAGTTCTGCGTCTCGGGATAAGGCGGCACACCCTGGTACTTGTCCACGGATCCCTCACCGGCGTTGTAACCGGCAAGTGCGAGCTTAACGTCGCCATCGAATCTCTTTAACAACCAGGCCAGATATTTCGTGCCGGCCTGAATGTTACAAGCTTCGTCTTTAAGATCGTTGCAATCAAATCGCTTTGCTGTCGCCGGCATCAATTGCATCAGGCCGCGGGCGCCCACGGGAGAGGTCGCATCGGATTTGTATTTCGATTCCTGTTGGATAACCGCATGAATAAATCGCGGGTCAACACCCTCGCGTTCGCCGGCGCGAAAGATGATCCAATCCAGATCACAATCACCCGAAACCGGTATGTCCGCCGGTATCGTCTCAACTTCATCTGCTATTGATGTGGCGGCAACGTCAGGCGCAAACACTGGACTGAAAAATAGTCCGGTAAAGTTTGTCAGAAAGAAAAGAGAAATGATGGCAACGGGTGCGAACTTGGCAGAGCGCAAGTGGAGGATACGGGGAAACTTCATCAGTGGTTCTCCATGTGAGCGATGGCTGAAGGGCCATCAGTTAATACTTCCGACTAGCTACGCATGGTCACACTGACTTACAAAGAACTTGCAATCGAGGACCGTGACTAAGATGGAGATTTGATTGTGATAGTTGCTATTTTTGTGTCAATTCCAAGGGTCAATGTGACGTACGAAAGTGAGCCAAATACGAGTGGGGAAATGCGCACCGAAAAGGAATCAATCTGAATGATCGCGTGTTCGATTTAGGTCGAATTCGTGGGGTTGGTTGGAATAGTGAAGGGGGAGATTTCGGGAGATGAGCGACAGGCTGGCAGCCTGTCGTACACTCCTTGTCTCGTACGCACGGGCTGCCAGCCCGTGCGCAACACCAACCGTCCTTTTACCGTTCTGATGGCACTGCGACTTTCACCTTATCGCTTCCCGCCGTATCATCCCCCCATGCAAAACAAAGAAATACGACTTTCAAGTCGACCGGTCGGCATGCCCACGCTGGACAATTTCGACATAAGCGACACGGCCGTACCGCAACCAAAAGATGGAGAAGTTTTGGTACGCACGCTTTACATTTCAGTCGATCCATACCTGCGCAGCCGCATGCGCGAAGGACGCTCATACGTCGCGCCGTTTGAGCTGGGCCAGGTGATCCAGAGCGGTGCGGTGGGTGAAGTGGTTGAATCGCGCTCCTCTCAATTTCAACCTGGTGACATTGTGTCCGGCATGTTTGGCTGGCGTCTCTACAACACGGCGAACGCCGATCATTTGATGAAGGTTCCCGCCGGCCTTCCGATAACTACGGCCCTGGGAGTCCTGGGCATGCCGGGACTGACCGCATATTTTGGGCTGCTCGATATTGGGCAGCCAAAAGAAGGTCAGACAGTGGCGGTCTCGGGAGCTGCCGGAGCCGTCGGCATGACAGTCTGCCAGATTGCGAAGATCAAAGGCTGTCGTGTGATCGGCATCGCGGGCAGCGATGAAAAGAATCGCTACTTGAAACAAGAATTGGCAGTGGATGACGCGATTAATTACAAGGAGGGTGATATCCGCCGCGCGCTGAAAGACGCCTGTCCCAAAGGCATCGATGTGTATTTCGATAATGTGGGCGGCGAAATATCAGATGCGATCCTCCCTCTGCTCAGACACGGCGCCCGCGTAGTTATCTGCGGCCAAATCTCAATTTACTGTCTCGATCAACCGGATATCGGCTTGCGGCCACAACCTTATCTGCTGGTCAGCAGCGCGCTTATGAAGGGGTTCATCATTACCGATTACGCCGCGAGATTCGCTGAAGGCGTTAAGCAGATGGCCAGTTGGCTCTCAGACGGAAAACTGAAATACGCTGAAACGATTGTAGAAGGATTTGAGAACACCCCGCGTGCATTCATCGGTTTGTTCAGTGGAGAGAACCTGGGAAAGCAGATCGTAAAAGTCGGATAAGACGTTTTGGAGTGCGGCGACTTATCGCCGCTTTTACTCGCGACAGTATCAAGCGCGTGAGAAGCTGCGACAAGTCGCAGAACTAAAAAGCGCCGACAAGCCGGCGCACTCCAAATATTGCTCCGAACGAGGGTCGCGGTCACGTAGCGACGAAATATTTATCGCCATCGGGTTTTCTAAAATGATTAGCTCCGAAGGGGCGACATGTTCATGCCGCTCCTTCGGAGCTTAGTTTTGCACGATCCTCTCAGCTATAAACATTCGACTCCTAACGGAGCCGTAGTCTTCGGCTACGCCACCGTTACATCTTCATGCCCGGTGTCATCGTTGGCTTTGCCGCCGGCTTCGCCACCGGAGTGCCAACGTGCAAGAGCACCAGCCATTTGCCGTTGCGATTGGCCCAGATAGAGGTATGTCTCTGTGGACCCATTTTCGGATCTTTCGACGTGATCAGATAGGTAACGAGCGCTGCGTCATTATCCAGCTTCGCTGCTTTCCATTCGGACAACTCAAACTGCGTAAAGTCAAAGTCGGCAACGCCCTTGACCGCTGCCGCTTTATCATAGGCGGCATCGCCTTCTAATTCGACAAACGCCGAGTCGAGCAAAGCAGCGAACGCATCGTAGTTCCTGCTTCTGAAAGCGTCCCACACAATCTTCTCGTTCGCGATCGGATCGGGTCCCGTCGTTGCCGTGGTAGCGGTTGTTGCCGCCGGACTAGCAGCGGGCGTTTTGCTCGCACCCGGCTCGGGCGATGGTGGAGGCGGCATGGTCTTTATCATCGTCTGCTGATAGTAGAAGTCCAGCCATTTTCCGTCACGGTTTACCCACGCCGCGGCTGAGCGATACGGACCTGGCGGAACTTCCTGGCCTTTGTAGGTTGCTTTGAGGGTCGTCTGATACGTAAGAATCACCGCGTCGTTGTCGATTGGTATCATCTTCCAATCAGAAAAAGTGGCGTCGGTAATGTTGAGGTCCTTCACGTCGGCTACGATACCGGCCTTGTCAAAGACCCCTTCGTCGGTGACCTCGATGTAATCGCTGGCCAATAAGTCTCCAAACGCGGTGTAGTCTTTCTTTTTGATCGTGTCCCATGCCGCCTTCTCTTTGACTATCATGTCGGCTTCAGAAGGCGCCGCCGATTTCGACATCGTTGTATTTGCATTTGAGTTCGTACTCATGTTGGTCGAAGGCTGAGTAGTGCAAGCAGCCGCCAACAGAAGGAAAGAAACGAGGGCAAGAATCTTCTTCATAACCGAGGACTCCTTCAGACCGAGACTTTGATAAAACGTGTGACCTGCTTCTATGCCAAAACAGGGAGTGTAGTCAAGGGTGGAGACGATGCGTGGGTTCCGGGCAGTAGCCCGACCGTGAGGGAGGGCGTTGCGACTAGCCAGGGTAAGCGAGCTGGGGAGTTATTCGCGCCGCTCAAAGAGATCCAGCGTCAAACTCACGCCCTCCCGACGGTCGGGCTACTGCCCCGAGCCGCGGCTATCGCTCAGGGGTTCTTTATCGCACCCAAAATTCTCTTGAACAGTTCATCGGCGCTCTTGTCCTGATGCCAGCGCCAGACGACTACGAGATCGTGCTCCGGATCGATCCAGATTGTGTTCGAGCCGTAGCCAAGCGCGGCGAAACTAGTCGCGGGCGCGTTTGGGTATTGCTTCTGCTTCGTGTTCAGCCACCAGAGATATCCATAGTCAGGGCCAATCGCCGCCGGTGTCGTGGCCTGTCTGATCCAGTCTTCAGAAATGATTTGGCGACTCTTCCATTTCCCTCTACGCAGGATGAGATAACCAAAGCGGGCTTCGTCACGCGCGCTGATCCACAGGCCGCCGCCCCAACGCGTGCCGCCGCTCACCGACTCCATCTGTTTGCCGTTGATGAGAACCTGCGAATTGAAGTAGCCGTGGTATTGCCAGGTGTTGGAAGCCCCGATGCGATCCATGAATTCATCCTTCAAAACGCTCGGCAGAGGCTTCTTCCAAACTTCTAACAGCGTAAGCGACATGCGATTGATGCGGACATCGTTGTATTCCCAATAGGCGCCTGGTTCTTTTATCTCGCGCGGCCGCCGCTGGCCACGGCCGAATTCTTCCGTGCCGAGAAAGTTGCTGTTCTTACCGAACATCGTTCCTTCCCACTCGCTGGTTTGCTGAAGATGATTTTCCCAGGTGATCTTCGCGTTGTGCGCGGAGTCATATCCGCCGTCGGTCGCGTACTGCTTCATGGAATCGTGCACGCTCTTGATCATGCCGCGATCAATAGCCAGGCCAACCAGCGTCGAAAGAAAACTCTTAGCCGCACTGTAAGTCGGAGAGATCTGATTCGTATCGCCCCATTCAGCGACGATGTAGCCATGCCGAAGGATGATCCCATTGGTTTCGCCGCGTGACTTTGGCAAAGGTCCGAGCACGCGGCCAAACGTTTCCACCTGGGTAGAGAAGTCGGCCGGGATCGTGCTGGCTTGCGTCTTTGCGTATGCGACCGCCTGATCAAGCAGCGCGGAATCCATCCCGACGTCTTCAGGCCGGCGGTGCTGCCAATTATTGCCGGTCGCAGGGTAGTAGACGGATTGCTTGCTCTGAGAGAGAGCGGGAATTGGAGCGCCGAGACAAAGGAGAAAAATCCAAAAGATAAGGTATTGTCTGATGTTCATGTGCTTGTGTGAGCATTCAGGCTGCTGGCTATTACATTTCACGCTTCCAACTGAAAGCGGCTGTCGCTAGCGGTTAGGCTCCGACCTTAACGTACGATGCAGAGCGTCGTGCCCTTCGCCCGCGTCATCGTTTCAAGTCTGCCGTCCAATTAAGCACAACGGTGATTGGCGTACGTGCCCCTTCCAGGGCAACGGTGTTGACGAGAAAACGCTGACCATCGGACGTGACCGCATACTGCTCCCCAGCCCGGTCATCGCCCTTGCTGATACGAGTCTCAAAGAGCGCCCTGGATGTTCCTGGGACAAACGTTGCCCCGTCCGTGCTGACTTCCACGGCGGTCATTTTGCGGTCTGGACCGAGGTAGAACAACTCTTTGCCATCACTTCGCCAGCGTGGCTGGGACCCGCCGCCGGTGGACACTTGCCACTTGGCCCCCGACCTCGGATAGCTCTGCACGTAGACTTCTTTTCGTCCTGATTCGTCCGACTCGTACACGACCCACCGTCCATCAGGAGCGAAGCTGGCCCGCGATTCGTTGAATGGTGTCTGCAAGAACACCTCCCACTTTTGATCCGAGGTCGACAACACCCACAGATCATAATGCGTCTTCGGATCGACCGTAGCACAGAGAAGGAATCGTCCATCCATGGACCAATCGCTGGGAATCTTCGCCAGCGGCGATCGGTAAAGAACCTCTTCCTGACCCGCGCCAGTCGCCGCTTTCAGATAAAGGTTGGGGGCGCCGTCGCGGAAGCTCGCGAAGACAACCCGGTCTCCATTGGGTGACCAGGCCGGCGTAAACTCGATCGACGGATCGAAGGTAAAGCGAGAAGCAGCGCCACTCGGCAAATCCATGAGCCAGATGTCGGCGTTGCCCGTTGCCGTATCCACCTGATAAAACGCCACGCGCTTGTTGTCCGGCGACAACGCCAGGTCACTATAGTCTCCTGGTTCGCCAGCCATGCCGACGCGCCTGCCCTCGCGATCGAACCACACAAGTTGAGTCTTTCCTGCTCCCAGACTTTGGTAAGCGAGCACCCCCTGTGTCGAGACTGACAACAGAGTTTGATAGGTTAATCCGTCAAAGCCAATCTGTTCCGCGATCGGGAAAGGATCCCCGGAAAGTTCAAACCGGCTGGAATCAAACTTCTGCGCCATTAGGGTTGCCTCGCGGCGAAAAAGCAAGTAACCGGGAGGCGCGTACACTCCACTAAAATCGTTGACCAGGAGCGTCTTGGCTTCCGGCGAGTCTAAGGAGCCCACGCAGATGGTGCGGGTTCCGGGCCTGCGACTTCCCGCCGAATGAAATAAGTAATGGCGACCGTCGGGCAGAAACTGAGGGAACCACCGAGGATAATCGCCATGCGCAATATCGATCGAGTTCAGTGGCGTGGCTTCGCCTCCAGAGGCCGAAATCCGCAGCGTCGGACCGGGAGGAAGTGGACTAAAGATAATCACTCCATCGTTGTTCCACGAGCCTCCGCGCGGAACCGGGGCATCAGCCAGAGTGATTGGCTGACCGCCGGCGGTATCGATCTTCTTTAACTTACCACCCGCAAAGAATCCAATCTCTCGTCCGTTCGGTGACCAGAATGGCCAGCCCCCTCCCTCTGTGCCGACCAGCGGCTGTGCCGTCAGCGAGTCAAGGGAGCGCAGATAAAGGAGAGTCCTCCCGGTCGTGTCCGTTAAGACGAACACGAGGCGCGTCCCATCGGGCGAGACGGTAGGCACTTGTCCGGCAATCAAGGTCGAATTCTCAGGCGGTACGACGGAGAGCTTATCGGCACGAACATTTACCGTATCCCGGCGAAGATAGGCCATCGCCAGGCCCAACGCCACGAGAGCAAGGAAACCTGTAACGCTAAGCCAAATCAAGCGCTCACGATTCCTCGATCTTACCGGGGCAATGGCAATAGTGCGGGTATCCGTCGTACCTGAACTCGAGAGGCCAGAGAGAGATTCGAGCGCGAAGGCGACATCATTCGCCGATTGGAATCTTCGCTCGGGATTTTTCTCGAGACAGTGCCAGACCACGCGCTCTAGTGCCGGAGTCAGGTTACGATTTGTGGCAGAAAATTCCTGCGGATCTTCTTTTAAGATCGCATTGAGCGTTTCCACGGCCGAGTCACCCCGAAACGCGCGCACGCCGGTAAACATTTCGTAGAGCACTGCGCCGAACGAAAAGATATCCGAGCGGAGATCGGCCGCCCCGCCTCGCACCTGTTCCGGAGACATATAACCGACAGTTCCCAACACGGTACCGGGATTGGTATGAACCTTTCGTGTGGGTACATCAGTTTGGCCCCCGTCTCTCTGGACTGACTCGACCAGCTTTGCCAGTCCAAAGTCGAGAATCTTCACGCGGTCGTCTTTAGTAATAAAAAGATTGTCGGGCTTGATGTCACGATGGACGATTCCTTTTTCGTGCGCGGCGGCCAAACCACGGGCGACCTGGATGGCATAGTCGATCGCCTTGCGTTGCGAGATGGGCGCACTGCTCAAACGCTCTCGTAAGTTTTGGCCTTCGAGCAATTCGGAAACGACGTAAGGAGCGCCGTCATGCGTCGCCACGTCATACACGGAAAGAATATTGGGATGATTCAACGCCCCGGCAGCCTGGGCTTCCTGCTCAAAGCGAAGCAGCCATTCCACATCATTCGAGAAAGCCGCAGGCAAAACCTTGATTGCGATGTCGCGGTTTAGTTTTTCATCGCGGGCCCGATACACCGCGCCCATCCCGCCCTCGCCAATTTTTGCGCGGACTTCGTAACGGCCAAGTTTTGTACCGGCGGCAAGTGTCATCGTTCACCGTTTAGAGAGGTACTGTACACTACGCTCCTGAGAGAGGGCGGTTGATAGCCGCATCTAAACTATTCACCGCTGAAATTTCATCCGGCTCAGCAGCTCAGCAAAGCGCGGATCGGAGCGCAAGGGATCGAAGATAGGCTCGACCTTGAGATAAATAATCCAGCCGGCCCGGTCGTCATAGGCGCGGTTGAGTTGCTCGATCGCCCGATTTTTGTCGCCTAAGCCAACATATAGAATCGCCAGGTCGTACGGCGAAACATAAGCCTGCTTCGACATTTCATTTAGTTCGGCGAGCATCTTTTGGGCCTCGGCCTGTTTGCCCGCAGTCGCATAGGCGTATCCCAGCAGCGACAACACGCCCGACGTCCTGCCGCCAATCGCGGACGCTTTCAGTAGTTCCCTAATTGCTTCATCGGGCATTCCTTTCATCAGGTAAACCTGGGCCAGATTCGCGAATCCTCCGAAGTGACTGGAATCCATTTCCAATGATTTCTTGGCTTGTATGAGGGCTTCGTCATAGCGGCGGGCTAGGTAATAAGCGGACGCCAAATCGCCTGAAAGCACCACTGAAAGAGGGTCCACTTCCAGGCCGCGCTGCGCCGATTTGATTCCTTCATCCAGCCTTCCCGTCGCCGACAGGAGATAGGAATAAACTTCGTGGGTAATCTCGTAATTCGGATTGAGTTCGATCGCGCGTTTGTATTCACGCTCGGCGGCGGCCCAATCCAAATCATAGAACATCGTAAGCGCGCCCGAAGTTGTGTGAGCCTCTGCCAATGTATCGTCAATCTCCAGCGCTCGCTTCACCGCGATCTTTCCCTTTGGATAACCTTCGCGAGGAGAAATCCAACCGTTGGTGGCTGAAGCCCCGTAAGTGTCTCCCAGTCCCGCATAGGCCAGCGCAAAAGTAGGATCGATGGCGATAGCCTGATTGAAATACTCAGCCGCCTTTTTGTGATCTTCCGGCGTGAACTTCAGCCAGAAATATCGACCCTTGAGGTAAAGCTGATACGCCTGCGGATTATCGGTGTAGCGCCGTCTGAACTTGTCCTGGTCGACGCCGGCCAGTGTGGGTCGCAGGTTTGTTGAAATCGCCGTGGCAATTTCCTTTTGCACCGCCAGCAGGTCAGAAATCTTGCGTTGGTAACGTTCGCCCCAGAGTTGCTTGTTATCGCGCACATCGATTAGCTCAGCGCTCAACACTAAATCGTCACCACGTTGCAGCAGTCGCCCGGTTAACACCGCGCGCACGCCCAGTTCATTTCCCGCTTTGAGTGGGTCCGTCTCTTTACCTTTGTAACGAAAGGCTGAGCTGCGCGGAGTCACTTTCAGGTTGGGAAGCTGAGTCAGACTGTTGATGACGCTTTCGGTCAATCCGTCAGAAAGATATTCCACATTCGGATCATTGTTTTGATTGACGAACGGCAACACCGCGATTGATTCGATCGCGACTTCGGTGTTGCGCGCATGTTGAAAATAGAAGAAGGCGATCGCGCCCGCGACGAGCACGAGCCCGGCAACGATCACGGACAGCTTGTGTTGTCTGATTCCAGAGACAAGGTACTCAGCGCTTGAGGCGCGCGTGCTGGGGGTACCGCTGTCGAGACTGTTTGAAGTTCCGCCTTTAGAGGGCGAGGCCTGCGCGCTGGATTCAGTTCCGCCTGAAGGCGGTACTCCAAACTTTGCCGATGGCGGCGGGACGGTCGTGTCTATCCCAACGCTGTCTTTAAGCTCGCGCCGCACTTCCTTTAGCTCGATTGCGACGTCCTTGATCGTTTGATAACGCTCGTCGGGATCTTTGGCGAGGCAACGACGTACGACGCGTTGCAGATCGGCGGGAGCCGATGGATTGAGATCGCTGATAGGGGCAACCGGCTCGCGAATGATCTTGTTGAGAGAGTCAATCGCGTCTTTGCCCTCGAAAGCTCTCTGTCCGGTGACCGCCTCAAACAAAATGCAGCCAAACGAAAAGATGTCAGAACGCTGATCGATTTTTTCGATCATTCCCTGGGCCTGTTCCGGAGACATGTAACCCACCGTGCCGAGAATCGTGCCGGGCTTGGAATGCTGCTGCAGGATAGCAGTAGCAATTTCGCTGCTGCCTCTGCCCGAGGTCCCTTGTGTCTCGACCAGTTTTGCCAGTCCGAAATCGAGCACTTTGACGTGCCCGTCGAGTGTGACCATGATATTGTCGGGCTTCAAATCACGGTGCACGATTCCCGCCGCGTGAGCTTTCGCCAAGCCCTCAGCAGCATGCTGTAGGTATCGGATCAGTTTTGCGAGGTCGGTATGGCTGCCGGAAATCAATTGACGCAACGTCTGGCCGTCGATGAACTCCATCGCGATGAAGTTCAGACCATCGGTTTCGCCAATTTCATAGACGTGCGCAATGTTGGGGTGATTGAGAGCCGCGGCCGCCTTGGCTTCCTGCACGAAGCGTCGCATTCGGTCCTGGTTGGCCGCGACTTCAGCCGGCAGAATCTTGATCGCGACTTTGCGATCGAGTTTCGTGTCCTGTGCCAGATACACCTCGCCCATTCCGCCCTCGCCAATCTTTGAGCGAATTTCATAGCGGCCGAGTTTTGTGCCTGTCGTAAGGAACGGTGCCATCATCGTGACGCCGTGGTCGCCATGAGCGGCCGACGTCTTAGCGGCGGAGCAGAATTAATATGCCGGCGACGATGCCAAGCACCGCCAGCGCGGTGGTGACTGTGGGAGAAATCTTGATGCTAAGAAGCGGCAGGAGACCGGTGAGAATCAACCACAGGCCAAGTAAGAGCATTCCCAGGTTTCTGCCGGCAGCACTTGTTAATGACATTCTTTCTTCTCCTATTTCTGTTTGCGTTTCGTGGAGCTTCGTGTGGTTTAGTGGATCGTCATCGCGCAACATAGGCGATCCACGATCACGCGAAACGGACATTAAAGAGAAACTCCCTATCGTACTCTCATTTTAGTTTTGCGTATTCGTCTTTGGCCTGCTGCAAAATCGGAAGATCCGGATCAGCGTCTTTCCAGAGGGCCAGAAAATCCTGGTATTCTTTTCGCGCCTTCGCTGTGTCGCCGCTTAAGACCGATGCTCGCGCGAGTCCCAGATGGGCCAGAGGGTATAAGGGCGACATTGGTTCTATGCCGCGATGATCGAGAATCTTTTGAAATGCTGCCGCGGCATCACCCCCTGCTTTCTGACGCAGATAAATCTCGCCCCGGAGATAAGTCAGCCAGAAGCCGGCGACATTGCCCAGCTCGAAACGGTTGGCGGGGCCTAGCATTTCGTTTGCCCGAGCATAATTGCCCCGATTCATTTCGATCGCCGCACGAGCCATCGGAACTATCACTCCGACATTGGGCGTGTCCTTTGGATAGCGTTTCAGGAGCTCGTCGATAAATGACTGGGCCTGGCCCGTCTCGTTGCAATACGCCAGCGTCATTGCTGCTGAAGCCAGGGTAATCCGATCACGCGAAAGCACTAAGCCGCGCGCAACCCGCTCCTTTGCCTGCGGGCATCTGCCCAGGATGCCTTCGTAAAAGGAATTGTTAGTTTCGGCTTGCGCGGCGTTTTCCTTCCGATCCTGACTGATCATCATTTCGATCGAACGATGACTAAACTCCTGGGCTTTCTGCCACTGTCCATAGAATCCGGAGGTGCCCGCCTGATAATCCAGCGGATCATTTTCGTTCGGACGTTTCGACCACCAGTCCAGGTCTTTCTTCATGGTGTCTTGATCGCCGCGGATGAATGCCAGTTGGAAATTATAAAAGTGATAGATGCCTCGTTCGGGATTTTGTCCCAGCGTCTGCTCGAGAGTTTGTCGGGCCTCGTCAAACCGGTTCAGCTTAACAAATCCTTCCACATAGTTGCCCTGGGCAGTAGTGTTATTTGGACTGAGACGCACGGCCTCACGCGCCTCTTTGAGCGCATCTTCAAATTGACCAAAAATGCTGTAATTCGCCGCGAGATTGTTATGGGGGATGTAATCGTTGGGATAGCTTTGCGCCCAGGCCTTCAGAACCCTGACCGCCTCTTCGCGATCGCCGCTGACATAGCTGGTATATTTTTCCGAGATATAGAAACGCTCGCGTTCACTCACTCGATCGCGCAGGTCATAGGCCTTTTGCGAATACTGCGCGCCCAACTCCGTCTGGAATTGGTTGCTGTAGGCCACTCCCAGTCTCGCGTATGCCATGGCGAAGTTCGGATCCAGCTCAGCCGCGCGTTTGTAAAAAGAGATGGATTCAGCCTGATTGCCCGTATTTCGCTGCTCGTTTCCCTGCGTGAAAGCCTTCAGAGCTTCCAGCGACGAGGTCGTGGCCTGTTCAATCGGCGCGTCATACTTCTTGATCGAGCCCAAAGACTCTCCCAACTTCTCTCTCAGTTGCGATACAGCTTTGCCCAAAGCTTTGAGGACCTGCTCTTTATTCTCGGCTTCGGCCTGCTCGCGAGCAATCGCGTCGCCCGCCTGCGCGTCAATGGCTTCAAGGGTGACGACGTAATGACTTCCCAACCCTGCTATCGAACCGACGATCATTGCTTTGAGGCCCTGGCGAGCACAGATCTCCTTCGCCACATCTTTGGTGATGCGTTCGTTGGGCGCCTTTCCCATGAAGCGCAGGGTTTCGTTTACCCGATCGTCGGGAAAGATGTTCAGAAACGGTGACTGGCCGAGTTGCACCGCCAGGGCCTGTTTCAAAGTGCCGTCGAACACCTGCTCACCGGTCGTATTAACAAAGTCAGCCAGTAGCACCGAGTCCTTTTCGGTAAGGGCCGGTTTTTTGCGCGAGAAGTAAAAAACGCCTGCGATGATCAGGGCGACCACAAAGAATCCCGCAAGCAGGGCCACGCCTTTCTTATGCCGGCGAATCTCCCCGGCGATGTATTCCGCGCTCGATGCGCTCGGGGCGCTCAGGCCGCTGTGGGGAGTGCTGGCTACTGAGGTCGCCGCCACCGCACCTGAGGCAGTCGACGATCCATCCGGCGCGCCACCGGTTGATACCGCGGCGCGTAACTCTGGCGGCACGGTGCGATCAATCTCTGCGTCAACTTCCAGCTTGCGTTTCAAATTGCGCAAGTCGATCAGCATGTCCTTGGCTGTCTGGTAACGCGCTTCCCGATCTTTTGTCAGAGCTTTCGCGGCAATACGCTCGAGTTCGTCCGGAACTTCATTCGCATAGCGCACCAGCGGCGCCGGTTCCTTTTGCAAAATCAGGGAAATGGTTTCGGTCGGAGTCTCGCCGGCAAAGGGCACGTGCCCGGTGACCATTTCGTAGAGCACTGCTCCCAAACTCCACAGATCGCTGCGCTCATCGATGTGCGTTCCCTTTGCCTGTTCCGGCGACATGTAATTCGCAGTACCCATCACGGTGCCGGCGCCGGTGTTGACCATCGCTTTGGTGGGAGCCTCAGTATCGGTCGTCGAACCTTTTGGCTCGGTCAATTTCGCCAAACCGAAATCGAGCAGCTTAATGTAACCGTCACGACGAACCATGATGTTTTCAGGCTTGATGTCGCGATGGATAATTCCCGCCGCATGTGCGGCCGCCAGCGCGCCACACGCCTGGATCGTGATCTCGAGCACCTCCGCCAGCTTCATGCCTGCGCCAATATGCGGACGCAGAGTGTCTCCATCGATGAACTCGGTGGCGATGAAACGCGATTTTCCGGTTACGCCGATCTCGTAGATGGTGAGGATGTGGGGATGATTCAAAGCCGAAGCTGCCTTTGCTTCCTGAATGAATCGCTGCAGGCGCTGTGCGTCCGCGGCCAGAGCCGCGGGCAGAATCTTGATCGCAACCGTACGATCAAGTTCGGTATCAATCGCCAGGTAGACTTCACCCATTCCACCCGCGCCGATCTTTGAGCGGATTTCGTAATGGCCTAGTTTGGTGCCTGGTTCCATGGACGAACTCATCAGGAACAACTGCTGCTCAACAGCCTCTCAGAAAACGTCACTTGGTCGGGGGATTCTATCTGAGTTCGCGGATGCGAGCCAGCAGTACGTGAGTTGGGTTCCTAATCCGTTCGGGCGCCGGCAAGTCTAGAAATCCTGCCGGGCAACCCGCGCGAACGCTCAAACTGCCATCTTCAGATCATTGGCAACTCTTACGGCTCCGTACCACGGCGGCCTCAATCATCAAGCCCGGCCGGCAACTTCACCCGTCTGCGTGTTAACGCGGACGATTTCCCCTTCCTTAATAAACAGCGGCACGCGCACGGCCAGGCCGGTTTCGAGCGTAGCCTGCTTACTAGCGCCGCCGGCGGCCGTATCACCGCGCATTCCCAGTTCCGTCGAGGACACTTCGAGTTCGACGTATTGCGGTAGTTGTAGCGAAACCGCGGCGCCGTTGTATTTCAAAACCTGCAGCGATACGCCCTCTTTCAAATAACCACGGTCAGGCTCAACCTCTTCGGCGCTAAAGGTAAACTGCTCGTAACTTTTCTCGTCCATGAAATGAAAACCGTGGGTGTCGCTGTAAAGAAAAGACGCGGGCACCAACTCAACGTCGGGCTCTTCGAACTTCTCAGTGGCGCGGAAACTTTTTTCCAGGACTGCGTTATTCAGCAGGTGCCGCAACTTTGTGCGGACCATGGTGGCCGCGCCGCGCGCGGTCGGCGAAGCAAAGAAAACTTCCAGGACCACATACGGCTGCGCATCAACCGAGATTAGTAACTTTCGTTTTAGTTCATTGGCCGTTATCAGCGCCATTTCGGATTCATTCCTCCCTAAGCTCGAACAAGGATAAGCGAGATCGATCAAAAGTCTGAAACGAGGTATTTCCGCGCACTTCGGATTCGTTTGCGAAGATGCTATGAGGTCATCAAACCGTGAGCGGTAGCGACCGAGTCTCAACGCTCAACGCCAGCCGGATTGCAAACGTGAGACCCGGTCGCTATCGCTCCCGGTACTGA
>JAWWPL010000466.1:0-15592 GCA_033850605.1 Blastocatellia bacterium
GGTTTCTCCTCTCGTCCACGATGCATGAATACCAAGATCGAAACTTTTTTCACCTCAATAAAGAACGAGGGACTTATAGGCAAGCTTCGGCAAGAAGTGCATGAGCCGCGTTTACGCGGCTTACCCGGAGGGTTATTAGACCAGCCGTTTTACGGCTGGGTCGCGATGAGCAGTTGAAATTGAGCCCGCTTGAGCGGGCTTACCAGAGCGAGAGCTCCAGTGCCGTGATGGATGATTGCTAAAGCGGCCAAATAAGCACGCCGAAGCGCGCTGTTCGGATCATTCGCAATCTTACCCGGCGCTAAAAGCGCGGGGCTAATAATTCTTCGGCAAAGCTCGATAAATCGGGCTGCATAAAGTCGGTGCGAAAACATTTGGGGTCTTTGCGGTTTCAATTATTGTTAACGGCCAGTCGTGCATGAAAACAAAAATCGGAGTCATGGGGTCAGCTGAGGCTATTGTTAATACGACGCTGCGCGAAAAGGCGAAGGCGTTGGGCCAGGCAATCGCGCGTCGTGATGTGATCCTTCTCACCGGCGCGACCACAGGATTGATTCATGAAGCGGGCAAGACAGCGATTGAGGCTGGCGCGCTGCACATCGGCATTTCACCGGCCGGTAATGAAGACGAGCATGTCGAGCGATATAAACTTCCTGTGGACGCGTGCGGCGCTATCATTTATACAGGCTTTGGCTTGAAGGGACGGAATGTCGTGTTGATTCGATCGTGCGACGTGGTGCTGTTCATTGCCGGCTCGATTGGTTCACTAAATGAATTCACAATTGCGTATGATGAAGGGAAAGTCATCGGATGTTTGACCGGTACCGGTGGAGTGGCCGACGAAGCCAAACAACTGGTGAAAACTTTCCAGAAACCGACAAAGTCGCGGGTTCTTTATGACGATGATCCAGAGAGATTGGTCGCCAGATGCCTATCCCAATGAGTGTTGCTACCGTACTGACTCCCTTGCAAACAGAAAGCAGGAATCGATATGGACCTGGGACTAAGAGATCGAGTTGCTTTAGTGGCGGCGGCCAGCCGCGGTATCGGTTATGCGGCAGCGCGCGAGTTGGCACGCGAAGGCGCGCGCGTATTTCTTTGTTCACGCGACGCGACCCGCGCCTCCGCGGCAGCCCAAAAGATTCACGCAGAAACCGGCGCTCAGGTTGCAGGCATCGCTGCCGACGTTACCGACGGCGCGCAAACCGAAGCATTTGTTAAGCTGGCCCTGGAACGCGCGGGCCGGGTTGATATTTGCGTTACCAATGCGGGCGGCCCACCGGCCGCCACGTTCGCCGATACCGACCTGGACATGTTTCGGCGCGCCTTTGAACAGAATGCGTTGTCGGCAATCAGATTCGCAAAGCTCTTACTGCCCGGGATGCGTGAGCAACGGTGGGGACGCATCATCAACATAACTTCCGTCTCTGCTAAACAACCTATCGAAGGGTTGTTGCTTTCCAATACCGTGCGCGCAGGTTTGACCGGCTGGGCCAAGACAGTATCCGGCGAAGTCGCGGCCGATGGCGTTACGGTGAACAACGTGGCGCCGGGTTATACCTTGACCGAGAGGCAGGAGGAATTAGCCCGTGTCCGCGGCAAAGCGCTGGGGAAATCAAGGGAGGAGATAATCGAGTCGTGGGCCTCCCAGGCTCCGATTGGGCGAATGGCAAAAGCAGAAGAGATCGCCGCCGCCATCGCTTTCCTGGCTTCTGCGCGTGCCTCCTACATCACTGGCGTAACGCTGCAAGTTGACGGTGGTTGGGTACGCAGCTTGTTGTGAGACGGGATCGAGTAATAAGGTACAATGCGGACGGTTCTTCCCTGGCAAGTGAAGGTAGCAATTATATTTGCCGGGGGCAGGGCAGCAAAGTTTTTTTCAGATCACAAGGAGATAATTGATGAATGGTAAACAAGTAACCCCCAGAGTCCTGGCCATGGCCGCTCTGATTTTTGCCGTGGCGGGGCTTTCGAGTTATACAGCTTCTGCAAAGACCTCTGATAAGGTTTCAACTTCGGTACTCCGGCTCAATGGAATCCAACCCGACAGTGCGCGACCGCTCACTGCCATGGTGGTAGATGATCCCGAGGCAATTTATGAAGGCGCGCGCATCGTCCATAACGTCACCGTGGACGGCGTGAAAGGCATGCGAGTTCACGCCACGTTCAGGGTTAAATACGGACTCGGCGTACCGTCTATGATGATCGCCTATTTTTATTATGACGACGCGGACAATACGCCACTAAAAACCGACGACGCAAGCTATCGGGACAAAAAGGGCGGAGTGTCTTGCCACGTGAATTTCACGCCGGCCTACGATCCTGCAGTCTATAAGGATTTGCAGCTCTTCATGCCTTACGAAGCGCTCAACATGGAAAGCGGTGAGAATTACGACCTTAAATTCTATCTCGCACTGTACGACAAAGAGGGTGAAAGATTTTTCGGCAAGTCGGGTTGGTACAAGTTCAAGTTGACCATGCCTTAATCACGGATGACGCGTCTTAGTTGGTAATGATGTCAGTACCGGGAGCGGTAGCGACCGGGTCTCAACTCACGAGGCGGCCGAGTCGCCAATGCGGTCACCCGGTCGCTACCCCTCCCGGTACTGACTCCATCATCGTCGTTGAGAACCCACATTTACCTTTATGGCGCGTGGTTGGGAGAGCAAGTCAGTCGAAGATCAGATTAGCGACGCCCAGGCTGAAAAGGACGCGCGCTCAAAACCTTTCCTGTCTCCGGCTGAACGCGAGCAACAGACCCGCCAGCAGTCGCTGCTGCTATCACGTTCACAAATCCTCAGCCGTTTGAAATTGGCACGCAACGCGCGCTATCGCGCGCAGCTTGAAGCGGCGCTCGCGCACGTTGATGCGCAATTGCGAGAAGCCGGATAATTCGTCAGTGGCGGCGCGTGCCGCTGCTCAATTAAGGCGTCGTCTTCGGCGCCGCCGGCGGCTGATTGAACCTCGTGTCGTCGACCGGCACGTTGAGTTTTATCTCATCGAACTTGCGGGTGATGATCGGATTGCCGGCATCAACTGAAGACACTCGAATCAGGAACGGCAACTTCACGCCGTCCACGTCGCGATAATCTTCAAAGTCAGTCTGCTCAGGGATGATGCCGATCATCGTTGGCGTGTAGGTGATCCGGCGGAGCAATAAACCGCTTTCCGCGTCAAATGCCAGACGTTCGCGTTTGTTGTCGGTGGTTGTTCCTTCCAGAATATAGACGTCACGGTCGCCGATTTTGTCTCTTCGCGGGCCGCGGAAACGTGTGTATTGCTCTTTTAGTTTTAGGTTTCTGAACAACTGCATCGACACTTTCAGATCACTCAACTGTTGCCCACTCAACTCGTGCACGCCCTGCGGATTCTTCTCCCAGCCTGCAGGGCCATTAACTGCGCGCTCCATAGTGCCGCGTTGCGTGACGAATGATTCGTAAGCTTTGTCTGGGGCCGTCTGATCGATTTCGTAGGTTCCGGTCATGCCGTTTGCAGTCGCAACCGATCCCTTCATAACGCGGCTTTTGATCTTGTCAATCGCCGCCTGGCCACCGACTGCGGCGAGATACTTATTGAGAATGTCATCAGTAGAAGGGCCTGCCGGTCTGGGTGTGGCTTGAGTCGATGCGCCTGGTGCGCCGGTGCTGCCGGCTGCCCCGGGACTGGCGCCGGGCGCCGGTGGTCGTGGAGATGGAATCGGCAGCGGCAAAGGGGGCAGGCCTACCGGCGACGTGCGCCCGCGATGGCAGGTGTAGCAACTGATGTCTGGGTTACCACGAAAGCTGGTCTTGTTCAGGTCCAGCACCATCTTGATCATCATTCGCGCGGTGGCCTTCTCTTCTTTCTCGTCGGACGCGTAATCCCATTGACCGTTCTTGTTTACATGACAAAAATTGCAACGCACCCCGAGGGAGGCGGCCATATAGTTCATCGCCGGAATAAACTGAGACTGCGGCATTCCGTTAAGAACCTTGATGTTCTTTTCAACTTGCTCGACGGTTTTCTCTTGCTGGGCTGACGCGGCAGCCGGCGTCTGAGCAGGTACTGTCGGGTCGAAAGTCGCCAGCTGATTTTGGGCCCGCGGCGATTTCTGTGCGCGAACATCGCTAATCACCAGGACAGCGCAGGCGCCAGCCAACGCGACGACGAGAATTCTGAGAAGATTGAATTTCATTATTTGCTCCGAATGAAATGTTTTGACTGCAATCGCAAGCCGAAACCGAACAGACTCCGGCCACAAACTCTAAAAACCGCGCGTTGTTTCTGGGAAGACTAACTTAACGCAGGCAGTTATAGACCGAAATGTTCGGATGATGCAACAGCGCGGTAGAAAGAGTGGCCATAGTTCAGTCTGTGATCCGAGCTAGCCAAAGCTCCATCACAGACTGAAGTCTGTGCCACCAAAGCAAAACACTCGAAATACGAGCCGGATGTTAGAACTCCGAACTAACTCACTTAACTTTCTTGCGCGCGTGATTGTCCTTCGCTTTCATTAAGGTGTCCAGCGACTGATAGATTTGGAGATACATCTGTGTCTCGCGTGGAATCAGTGTCCGCCAACCCGCGCCGGCGCGCCTGATGTAACCCGGCAACTTCGCCGCGTTTGAATTGTAGCCTGCCGCCAATAGTTCGGTGACGGCCGCCTGTTTGGCGCTGAGAGCTGCTTGAATATCTTCGTTCGCCGAGAGATCGTTCCAGGTGTCCTGCATGTAAAGCAGCATGGCTTCGAGCGCATTTCCGTGATTCCGCATACCGGCGACGAAATCAGGGTTCAATCCCACGCCGGAATGGCGTTCCCTCATGAGCGCATACGTCCAGGGAATCATTTGTACCATTCCGCCTGCGCCGGCCGAACTGACCGAATAACGATAAGTGTCCAACTCGTTCAGGGCGTATAGCGTGTAAATCTCTTCGAACAATGCTATGCGATTTTCATTTCGAAAACGCTCGTGGTCCGTGTGCTCCACGATGCACAGGCGTTTGGCGACCTCGAGCAGGTTCGGCGCAATGAACACGCCACGATCGCGCAAGCGCTTAGCCGCCAGATCAACCATTGAATTTACATAGATCTGGCCGGACTTCATCAACTCGGCCGATAAGAGCGCCGGGTGTGCGGACGTGTAATAGGCCATCTCGCGAAACACGCCCTTGCGCTCGATGGGGAATTCGATCGCCAACGGCAACAGGGAACGGTTCTTTTCGTCAAAGACAGTGACGGCGGTATTGACCCCGTTCGCGCGGACTATGCGGATAGAGACTGGCAATGACAGCGATGTCGTTGCCGAAACCTCAGCACCCTTTGTCAGGAAGGTTTGCTTAGCGATACGGATCAAATGAATCTGTGAAGTCTCTGGCAGTAATGTCGCTATCGTTACGTAATCCAGCGAAGGCGGCAACAGCGCAGTCTGCACGGGCCGAATTTTCATTAAGCGTTCGGCTTCGTTAATCCGAGACCGAAGGCCGCGCGGTGACATTCGAGCGGCGCTGGACTCCTCGCGTGGCGACGATTTCGGCTGTTCCGAATCCTGCGGGCCAGGCGGGTTGGGCTTCGCAGTAGCCCGGCCACCGGTTTCGGCCGGCCGCGAGGGCGTCTGCGGTTGAGTGGACTGGTTCTGGAACTTCGCCTTTGCGGGGCCGCCCGTGTTTGAGGTGTTTACCAAACGGGGACGGCTGATGGGATCGATTGATTTCGACGATTGTGCCTGCGTGCCGGCGACGGAAACTACGATGGCAATGAGAATAGAGACTGAGGCGTTTTTCATGGATAACACTTTCTGGGGGGAAGACTCCGCGGCTGCGAAGCCCACCTCAGAATCTCGTAATCAACTCGTGGTTGTCAATTACTTTTTTCCGCGGCATCTTGCTCCGCCGTCCGATCTCCCCAAAATGCCTTACTGAGGGTAATTCGTGGCTATTCCTCGCTGGATGTCAGCCGACCTTCCAGGACCCTTACTCGGTCAGCCAGCTCCTTCAGTTCCTGGCGGATGTGCGGCAGGCGGCTGATGTGAGCATTCAGGCGTTTGTATTCTTCCAGAGGCTGAATCGGAATGCCCCACCAGACACCAGGCCGGACTATCTTCCCCGGCAAAACTCCTGCCTTCGAGCCAATGATCGCGCCGCTCAACACACGTATATGATCGCCGAAACCGACCTGGCCGCCGATCACACAATCATCTTCAATGATCACGCTGCCGCTAATGCCCGTCTGGGCAGCGATCACCACCCGCTCCCCGATGTCACAGTTATGTCCGACATGAACCATGTTATCGATTTTTGTTCCGCGGCCAATGCGCGTGCGCCCGAGAGCCCCGCGATCCACGCAAGTATGCGCACCCAATTCGACGTCATCTTCGATGACTACGGTCCCGATCTGTGGAAACTTGTGATAGCCCATTTCTCCGCGCACATAGCCGAAGCCATCGGCGCCAATGACTACACCGGCGTGCAGGATGACTCGATTGCCTATTGTTACGCCGTCCTCGAGGAAAACGTTCGGATGGATCACGCAGTCGCTGCCGACCCTTACGTTGTCACCAATTTTTGCACCCGCACGAATTTGCGTCCGATCACCTACGGTCGAGTTTTCACCGAGGCATACGAAAGCACCAATAAAAACATCATCGCCAGTTTTCGCTCCCGCAGAAAGAACCGACGTGTGATGTATTTCCGGTTGGCGCTGCGTTGGTGGGTACAGGACCTCGGCTATCAGAGCGAATGCCAGTTTAGGATTCTTTACTTCAATCCGGCAGGGAACGTCGACGTCCGTTCCGGAAGGGGTGAGCACACAGGAAGCGCGGGAATCAGTTGCGCTGGCGAAGAGCTTTTCTTCCTCGACATAACTAATATCGCCCTCGCCGGCCGAGGCCAGGCTGGCCACCCGATTGATCGAAATATTGCCGTCCCCAAACACGCGACCACCGACATGCGTAGCGAGTTCGGAAACTGTTTTGGCGGTCTGGCTCATTACTTATCGCGAAACGTGGGGGCGATAGTACAACGGGGCCGCTCCAAATGGCGAACTCGGATTTGCCTAAAGCGCCCGAAAACATTGAGCTTTATGATTCCGCGCGCCTGGTTGGAGGCTTTTGTCTTGCCTTTGACTGTCCCGGCAAATTATCATGACACGCGCCACTGATAACCGCTGGTGTTGTTTCAGGCGGTGCGGTGCGTTTAATTTCTTGAGCTTTTAGTAACTTTTAATAATTGAGGCGCGTCTGAATACGTTAAAGCGCCACCGAGGAGAGCATTAATTGTTTAGTGATCAATTCCGCCGAGGCGAGACCGATAAGAGTAAGTTGACGGGAGTCAAAGGTTCGAAGATCGTCTCGACACTTTCTGATGTTGCCTGGAAGGCATTTCAGTCCGTTAACCAGCGCTTGCCCGAAGGTGAGGCCATCCGTCCGAAATGGGCGCCGGGCCCGCTGCTAAAATCTTACGAACGTACTTCACCCCCACTCGGTTTTCCCAGAGAGACGGATTCGCTTTGCCCGCGCTGCGTCAAAGAAGTGCGCGACGCTGTGATCAGCGGCGAGACGACTTTGGAATCTCTGATGAATGAGCATCCGGGCGAAATCAAAGCACAGATAATCGAAGAGAACGGACAGGTCGTCATGCGCAAGACCTGCCCGAAGCACGGTGAGTTTGTCGATGTGATGGCCACCGACCCGGCGTTTCTCGAGCGAATTGAATCGTTGTTTTTCGGCCGCGACTTTAAGGCGGCTGAAGATTCGCACGTTCACAAACACGGAACCTCGAATATCAAGTTTGGCCGGGGCGCAGTTTTGACTGTAGACCTGACCAACCGTTGCAACATGATGTGCAATCCGTGCTTCATGGATGCTAACCAGGTTGGCTATGTACACGAGCCGACGTTTGAAGACACCAAAGCGATTCTCGATCGCGCCGTATCGTTCAAACCAAAGCGACAAGTCATTATTCTTTTCTCAGGCGGTGAGCCGACGCTTTCGCCTTACTATCTTGAAGCTGTGGCCTACGCGAAGAAGGTTGGCTTCTATCGCATCCTGGCGGCGACCAACGGAATTCGCTTTGCCGAAGACATCGAGTTTTGCAAAGCCGCGAAAGCAGCCGGCCAGCACGGCGTCTATCTACAGTTTGACGGCGTCAGCGAAGAGAAAAACGCGCATCGCGGCGTCGGCAACCTGTTTGACGTAAAGCAGCAGGCGATCGAGAACCTGGCGAGTGTGGGCATCAAAGTCACGCTGGTCACAACCATTGTCAACACCATCAATAACGACGGCATCGGAGCGATCGTCGAGTTCGCGGCGAAGAACATCGACAAGGTGCAGACGATTGCTTTTCAGCCGGTTTCTTTTACTGGCCGTGATGAAGATGTGCCGGATGCGGTGCGCATCAAGCAGCGCTACACACTCGCCGGAATGACCCATGATCTGAAGGATCAACTCGGTGGTCGCTTGCAGCCTTTGCGTGACTGGTACCCGCTGTCTTCTTATTCGGCATTCACCAGCGTCATGGACATGCTGCAAGGCGCCGATGCGCCGTGGGGCTGGTCGTCGTGCAATTGTCACCCGAATTGCGGCATCTTTACTCTGATCGTGGTCAACAAAAAGAGCGGCCACTTTTCGTCACTGTTCGACTTCTTTAATTACGAGCAGTTCATGAAGGACGTCGCCGTGATTACTGATACAGCGCGGGGCAAGAAACTTTCCTATGCGCAACTGGGCATGGCGATCATGCGCAACTTTGACGCAGCCCGCGCGCCTGAGGGCTTTCCGATTTCACAGATCATCAATCTCTTCAAACCATCGTCGACCAACTCGAGTTCGGATCGCAACGACCGGATGAAAGCCAAAGTCGCCGACGATACCACCGACAACTGGCGTGTGCTGTGTGTCGAAGGCATGTGGTTCCAGGACCTTTTCAATTACGACTTCCGCCGCACCGAGATGTGCGTGATTCCATACGGCACTCAGGAAGGCGAGATCTCATTCTGCGCCTACAACACCGGCGTAGGTTGGCGCCAGATAATCGAGAACATGCACAAGACGGCCAACCTGGCTGAGTGGTACGAACAGAACGAGCGCCACGCCGTCTACGCCGCCGGCCACAACGTTCCGGGCATTTCAAAGAAACACTCTTTGAGCTTGCCGATTGTGAGCGCGATCATCGATCAAGACAGTAATGAGCAACCCGCGCTGGTTACTCCGTATTTGATCGAGGATCAAGAGGAACAGGTTCTAACAGTCTAACTCGCGACTTATAAATGCTCTAACTCTCTCCCGGAAGTAATTCAGCAGGGCTTGGCAACGCGCCAGGCTCGGTTCTCTCCTCTGCTTTAATTCTCTCTTCGGTCAGCCTCAAAGGAGAAAACAATGAAGCAAGTTATGCGCATTTCCGCGTTGGTTGTTTTGTGTCTGGTCTATTTGCCATCCGCGCCGGCACAACAAAAGGCGACTACGAAAGATAAGAATACTGAGCCAGGTAATATCTCTGTGCCGGCTACTGCGCCAAAACCATCCCTGGCGTTCGGCCTGGCCGAAGACACGCCGGTCAGAATCAGACTAGCTCGAACGATGTCCTCGAGGGACGCAAAGATTGATGAGAGAGTGGACTTCGAGGTACTTGAAGACATCAAGGTGGGTAACGTTGTAGTAGTCGAACGCGGCGCCACGGCGATAGCCACGGTCACGGAAGCACATCCCAAACGAAGAATGGGACGGGCCGGAAAGCTGAATATGAACATCGACTATGTTCGGCTGGTTAGTGGTGAAAAGGTGCTGCTGCGCGCAGTCAAGGGCGGGAGTGGTGGGAACCATATAGCAGCGATGACTGGCGCTATGGTTGCTACCGGCATAGTGTTTTTTCCGGCAGCGCCGTTGTTTCTTTTCATGCACGGTAAGGACATAATCATTCCCAAGGGAACCGAAATCACCGCGTATGTGGCGGCGGACACCCCTTTGGATTCCGGGAAATTTAACAAGCAGTCCGCGCAGCTAAGGGAACAATGATTATTAACTCGAAGGGAGGTGCAAAACTCGAAGTGAGTTTGAAAGAATTCCCTGGCATCTTCCCTGACTCGCAGTCTGACTGCTAAGCAGACAAAGGAAAGGGCGGCCTGAGCCGCTCTTTTCATTTTCTTTTGAATCGTCTCTTTCAACGCTTGCTCTTGAGTGTGAGTGCCAGGGCAATCACAATTCCGACCACCGCTATTATCAGTACTGAAAACACGATCATACTAACGCCGCCAACACTAAAACCAATTCCCCTGGTGACGGGCGGCGTTGGGCGTGCGGTTAAGCGTAATAAGCCTGTGCCGATCAATGAAAGAATCGCAACTGCTCCGCAAACCGCTAAGACCATCAACAGGATTTCGGCCGGGCTGTGTCGAGTCATCAATCTGCTTCGATTAAGGCTTCTAGTAGAGCGTACGCACTTTTACCATTCTTTCCTGCTGGACGCCACACAGTTCTTGCCAAACAAAAAACCGGCGTAGCCTTTTTTAAGGCCACGCCGGCTGAGACAACCAACTACTAACCGGGGCTTAGCGGTTCGGAACTGGTGGTGGGGCGCCTTCGGGCACGACCCATAGTTCAAACAACCAATCCTCCCGCTGCGGACCCATGGTGATGACGACTCGGTGCGAATCGAGTCCCCGCGAATTGATCAGGTAATCTGAAATCCGCTGAGCGCGCGCCTGGGCATCGTTCGATTTAGCGCGACGCGACGGATAGACGATGATGTAACCCTGCGATCCGGGCTCGCTTTGCAACTGAATTGCGAAGTTGTCGAGGCGGGCCTTCTCGTCATTGCGGGCGATGTCGTAGTACTCGTCAAACTTGCGCGGCTTATTCATGATCGGTATTGACACCGAGCAGTTTGCCGGGCAAGGCGTGCCAAAACCGGTAACATCGACGCTCGCGCGCACGGTCTCGCCGGCCAGTCCGCCGGTGTCGACGGTAATGCTGGGCGTTCCCTGACCATTGATGATCTTGCCCGCGGAAACCGTCCAGTTGTAGCCAGGCGTAATGTTTGGCGTGCCACCCGTCACTGTCACGGTGAAGGTCACCGGGGCATTTTCGCGGCCGGCCTCAGGACATGAAATGCTCACGGTCGGACAGACCGGAAGCGGAGGCGGCGGGGGAGGACAATCTGTAACAACGATCGAAACTGATGAGAACGCGACGCAGTTAAGGTCCCGCCCATCATCGACCTCTACAAATGCTTGATAGACGCCTGGCCGGGCTCCCGCCAGGTCCCAGCTCGTGCTTGCTCCGTCACCCCTGAGCCGGCCGCCGCTGGTAGTCCATTTATACCGCAGTGGAGCTCCGTCAACGGAACGTGCCGTCGCAACCAACCGCACGCGGGCTAATTCGTCATTACAACCCTTGATCATCGAGGAATCAGCCACCAAAGAGAGCGAGGGCGGCCCCGATGGCCGGTCATAGTTTTTCTTCTTTTTGGGCTTCGCATCCGCCGACGTAAACACCAGCACGGCGAAAACCGTGGCGAGACCGAGGCCAAACCAAAAACTCTTTCGAGACATCATCCTTTACCCTTTCCTAATGCGTGGCCGGGCAACGGGCCACGCCTTTGTGCGATTTTCAAGGAGTTTAGACTCCCTGCCGTCCGAAATCCAGAGACAACTATGAAGTTAAAGAGTCAATGGGCGCGTGTTTCCACTGAGCGGTCGAGCAATCATTCTCTAATAAGATGGTTTAGAAGTGGGTAAGATGGTTTAGAAGCGGGCTACTGCCCGCTTGGTCGGGCGGTAGCCCGACTCTAAACAACCGCGACTAGAGAACGAATCCGTAAACTTTGTCTTGGATGGAAGAGGGTGAAGACCTCCGCTGGTTCGAGTTTGATTTCGTTCAGCGCCTTCAAAACAGCTTGACCCGCCCGCCACTGTTAGCTGTAAAGTCTAAACATGCCAGTCGTTCCCGTGCGCTTACCGGCGCGACAAGAAAAATACGAGATCAAGATCGGCGCGGGCCTGCTTTCACAGTTGGGACCCGAAGTTCGCGTCGTGCTTGGCGCCGATTCGCGGCGCATCGCCCTGATCTCGAATCCCACCGTGTTCGCGCTCTATGGAAAACGGGCCCTCCAAAGCCTCAAAGCGTCAAAGTTCAAAACCGTTGCTTGGTTGATGCCTGAAGGTGAACAGCATAAGACACTAAGTTCCTGGGAACAGGCTCTCGCGTTTCTAAGTGAATCAGGCCTTGAAAGAGGTGACGCGGTTGTGGCGCTCGGCGGCGGAGTAGTTGGCGACCTGGCAGGCTTTGCCGCGGCGACGTACCTGCGCGGAATCGCTTTCTTCCAGGTACCAACAACCTTGCTGGCGCAAATTGATGCGTCGGTGGGCGGCAAAACAGGTGTCAACCTGACGACCGGCAAGAATCTCGTGGGCGCTTTTCATCAACCGCGTTTGGTCATAATCGATACTCTGACCTTAGCAACTTTGCCGGGACGCGAACTGACTTCGGGATGGTGCGAAGCGGTCAAGCAGGGAGCTGTCGGCAGTCGTAAGCTGTTCGCACAGACTCGCCGTCTGCTTAACAGAAGTGGCCCAGACTTCGGTCTGTGGCTGGGCCGCGAAGAGTCACAGTCAGAAGTCTGTGCCACCATCGCCGCCCACTGTAATTTTAAGGCTGCCATCGTGGCTGGCGACGAACGGGAAGAAATTGGGCGAGCCGATCACCGTTCGCGCCGGATTCTCAATTTTGGCCATACTACGGCGCATGCGCTTGAGAAACTTACTGGTTACCGGCGCTTCCGTCACGGCGAGGCGGTGGGCTATGGCATGCTGGTCGCCGGCGAAATATCAAAAAATATAGGCATGCTCGCCTCTGGCGAGTTAGAATCGTTACGGGACACGGTGCGGCTCTGTGGGCCGCTACCAGCCGCTCATGATCTTTCAATAGATGAGATTATCTCAGCGATGAAGGGGGACAAGAAATCCCTCGGCGGCGTAACTATGTGGGTGCTGCTCGATCGAATCGGGCGGGCGCGCATCATTGATGGTAAGCAGATCGACAAGCGAATCCTGCGTTTGTCTCTGCGCGCGGGTTTGCGGGACCTTTCCTAATGCCGTAGGTGGCGAACCTCTTGGGTGTGTTTAGACGGCGGACTTGTCCGCTACCGAGAAAGTCCGGCCGCAATAATCCAATCCCTGAAATTCAACCAAGGATGAATAATATGCGAATGAAAAGTAGTGAACGCGGCGGAGCGCGACTAAAATTAATAATCGCGATCGTGGTTATCGCTGCCGTTGGTTATGCAGGCTACCTTTATATCCCGATCGCTATTGATGCTTACTATTTCAAAGACACAATGCAGAACAAAGTCGATCTGGCGGCCGCCCAGGGGTTTGAACCAGCCTGGATTACGGATCAACTCGAGAAGAGCAAGGCGGAGTTTCATGTTCCGCCGGACGCGGTCATTACCCCACGCAAGGCCGATAACCGCTTGGAAGTTCGCGTGCAATTCATCCGGCCGATTTCATTTCCCGGGTTTACTTACAACTACGAATTCGACCAGACGGCCAAGAGCACTACCTTCCTCACCATTAAGTGATCAGATAAGCAGAGCCGCCTTCGCGGCCGGATGAGTTGCGAATGCCTGTAGTTGCACGAGCGCAGCCGGCGCCTCGCCCAGCCAGGTAGTAGGACAGACGCCGCAGCGCGTGCATTGATTTACGGAAGGACATGGCGCGGTTGAGCGAGCATCGTGAGCGCGCTCGTCTTCCTGCTGCATGAACTCGCGCGACAAGCCCGAGTTAACAATCTCCCAGGGAAGAATCTCGTCATAACTACGGCGGCGGCTGGTATGGAAAGCGGGATCGACCTGCGTTTCGCGCAGCGCGGCGTTCAGATCGCCCTTCAGACGCGCAGTCGCTTCGATAACGCGCGCGATGCGTCGATCGCCGGAAGAGAACAGCGCTTGTTCGTGCGCGATGCGCGCCGACATTGTCCGCACCTCAACATTGGGAATGCGTGCCAGGTTTTTCGAAACCCATTTCAAACGGCGCTTCAATTCTTTTTCGTCACAAATCGCTTCCCATTGAAAGGGTGTGTTCGGCTTTGGCACCAGGCCATTGAGCGAGGGAATGATCTTGCCGGCTCGGCCGAAACGTTTGCCCGCCTCCAGCATTCGATCCTTAATCCGCTCGACCAAAGTAATCATCTCAGCCAGGTCTTCATCGGTCTCGGTGGGCAAGCCAACCATCATATAGAGTTTCACGGTCAGCATGCCGCGATCAAAGACAGCGCCACAGATATCGACAATCTCGTCGTTGGTCAGATTCTTGTTGATGACCCGACGCAGGCGATCAGATCCGGTTTCAGGCGCCACCGCGATTTGCTGGTCGCGCGATTCGACGAGCGCATCCAGCAACTCTTCGGAAATCTGGTCGAGCCGTAAAGATGAAACCGAAATACGATAGTCCATCGCGCGCAGCCCCTGGAGAATTTCGCTAATCTCAGGATGGTCGCAGACCGCCGTGGAAACTAATCCGATCTTATCTGTTTTACCGCGCCACTCAGCCGCTTTGGCCAGAATGTCACGAGCCGGCACCACGCGCGGAGGCCAGTAGTTATAACCAGCCCAGCAGAACCGGCAGCCCTGGGAACAACCACGCGAGATCTCGATCAGAAATCGATCGCCCATCTCAGCCTGGGGAGCCCAGATCGTGGTTGATGGAGCAAAGACTTCATCGCGCTTTAACTGCTCAACTATATCTTTTTGCCCGCGTCGAATCGCGCGACGCAGACTGCCCTCCTTCGGACTCTCAGCCGAAACGGCGCGACCGACACGTGCCGGAACGCCTTCTTCCGTGGCGGTATAGGCTGCGACGGTGCCGTCGTCTTTGTAGCTGACGTGATAGAGCGAGGGCACATAAAAACCGCGGCCTTGTCGTGCTAATGCCAGCAGCGTCTCGTCCTTCGATTCGTTTTCGAGAAGGACGTCGATCAGTTTGGGGCCGAGGATCTCTCCTTCCCCGACGCCAATCACGTCGGTAAACTCAGCGATGGGTTCGGGGTTCAAAAACGACGACGCCCCACCCATCACAATCAATGGATCATGCCTGGTTCGATCTTTTGACCAGACGGGCACGCCGCTCATTTGCAGCATGCGGGCCATGTTCACGTAGTCGGTTTCAAACGAGATCGAGAACGCAATGACGTCAAAGTCGCGGAGTTTTGTTTGTGATTCGAGAGAGAGCAGAGGTGTACGGATGCGCTCGTATTCACTCATCTCATCCAGCGGCCGCGTGTCAGAAGCCCGACCATTTGGGATCGCCTGATCATAACCCGAGCCCTTGCCTGACCGCGCGCTACTTACATTGTCCGGCAAAAACCCGCGTTCGCATGACACGTCAGGAATGTTATTGAAAATCTCATACATCGCTTGAAAGCCAAGGTTGGCCATGCCGATGCTGTAGACGTTGGGATAGCAGAGCGCGATGCGCAGTTGGGCGCCATGCTTTAATACCCAGCCTTCTTCTCCGGCCAGTTTCCGCTTGTAGCTTTCGATAATCTTTTTCATAAAACTTCTATCTTTTTCCCCTCTCCCACTGGGAGAGGGGTTAGGGGAGAGGGTCTGAGCGTAACGACAAGAA
>JAWWPL010000476.1:0-11964 GCA_033850605.1 Blastocatellia bacterium
GCAGAGGGCCGCAGGTTCGAGTCCTGCCGGGGGCACCATTTTAATTCCGCCAGATCGCTACTAGTTGTCGTCTCCAGGTCGCGCTGCTTCATTCGCCTGCCCGGCAGGCCGGTCCCTGCCCGGCAGGCCGGTCCCTGCCGGCGCTGAGGTGGTCATAGTTGAGGGCCGCATTGAATATCAGAAAGAAACTGCCCTGGGTCTGGTGACGCCACATCGGATTATTGGCGAACATCACTACGTGGCCCCGGCCAACCGGCACATCGACAACTGCCGGCGCGTTCGCGAGTTCTGAACCACCCGCCAGCATTCCGCTGATCAGAAGGTTCTTCTCGTCGGAAACGAATCTCAAAACTACCCGCGGCCTTAACGCGGGAGGCGTGAAGAAGGCGCCCTGCTGAAGCCTTTGCTCGTCGGTCAATTGATCGGCGCCGGCTCGCCGTTGCGGCGCCGGCTCAGCCAGGGGCATCCCTTGAATGATGTCGGGGTCAGTCAGTGTTCCGCGACCTGAGGGCCGGGAACCACCGCTACCACCTCCACCTTCTCCGCCGCCTCCACCACCGCCCGGGCCACTACCGGCAGCAACCTGGAACAGAGGCGCCTGATTAAAATAAATCGGTAAAGTATCGGCATAGCCGTAAGCGATTGGGCTACGTCGATCAGAGAACGTCGCGTTATAGATTGAGCCGCGGGCCTGTAGAGTTCGCGGTTCTTGAATCGCCACACCATTAACCAGGCCGTAGTCCACTGCCAGGCGGGCGCAGTTTGTAATGGGGATAAAGACACCGCCGTCTTCAACAAATTTCTGCAGATTCAAGACTCCGCGTAAGGTCATCCCGCCGCGAATATCGTCACTTTGATCCGGGCCCAGGCCCATGTTCGGAGTGACGTCGCTACCCTTCCACGGAATCGGCGCGCCGCGCACGGGAATCCCATTGACAATCGATTGGGCCGACCCTCCGACTGGTGGAAAAATGATCACGTCAAACTTGTCCTTCAGATTAGGTGTGTCGCGAATCACCTGGTCAGAGATATACGTGTAAGGCACCCGCAGTCGATCAAATTCAACACGAAACCAGCCGTCATTCTGGGTGTTCGTCCAGGTGTGAAGAATCGCAATGCGAGGAACGGCCAGCAGATGACTCTTGATTTCAGGCAGCTTCTCGACACCGATCGCTTTGAGCCCCGAATCAGCAACTGGACCGATCAGGTTTGCCTTCAGGTCGCCGGGATTATCTGAAGCTTTGATGATGAAGGTCCCGGCGTTAAATTTCTGGCCGCCGGCCTCGAAAGGCTCTTCGGCAGCGGCAATCTTCAAGTCTTTCAGCTTAAACCGCAGCGTCATCAAACTGTTTTCGGCATTGTGATTGATCAGATATGCCGTGGGCGACGTCGCGCTGGTAACAATTCCCGTGACCTTTGCGTCGCGAGTGAGCAGAGTCATCGGCATCTGCAAAACAGACTTGTCGGTTACGCGAACAGTCTTCACATTACGCAGGGCGCCGAGAGTCCAGCCCGTGTCGTCGTATGGTCGTGGGTCGTTGACGTTGTAGTACTGCGTGTCGAGCAGCATGTCTGCCATGCGCGAGTAAGGCTGATCCATGCGGATGACGTAGGATCCCGCCGGGAACTTCTGATCTTTCACGGTGATGTCTTTGTTAGCGGTGTGAACTTCTACGCCCATCAGACGCAGCAGGTTCACCATGTCTGCTGCTTCGACGACTCGCGTTTGATCGGAAGGCACGACCCATGCTGCCGGACCCTCATTCGTGGCCTTGGCGACTGAGCGTTTGCTCTTCAAATAAAAGTTCTTCAGAAACCGGTCTTTGTTATTCGAAACAAAGTTCATCGCCAGGAGGATGGCGGATTCCTGCATGTTGACGTTGTTTCGCAGTGACCATTTTACCCGCGGCTGTGGCGGATTGGGGCGAAACCAATCGCGTTGTGATTCCGCTCTGACGGTGCGATCCAACGTGTCGGCCACGCTGTTGCCAAAGGTTTCGTAAAACCGGCCGATCGCGTTATGACCGTTGGCGACATAGAACATGTAATTCGGCGCCCAGCCGTCATAAAAGCCATGCGTCCACACACCGGGCACGCCGCGCTTGGTCATTTCTTCAATCTCGTGATAGGCGAGCAGGTTCCACTCATCGATCACGATAGGATCGAGCCAGGCGTTATAGGGCCCGGTGCCGGTCGAGGTGTAAAGAAAAGGTACCGACTCGTGCAGGTCATGCAAAATTGTCGGATGATATTCAAGAAACGTTTTCATCTGATTTCGCGACAATGCCAGAGCCATGCCCAATCCGTCGCGGTTGTTGTCATGCGCGACATAATGGCCCCAGTACACCAGCGGCGGAACCCCTTTACCCGGATTCGCCACTCGATAGTTGTAGGTATCGACCATGCGGTCACGCCCATCGACTTCGAGCGCCGGAGTGATCAAGACGATTACATTCTTACGGATGGCCTGGATAAACGGAGTTTCTTCAACCGCCAGGCGATAAGCGAGTTCCATCAACATTTCCGGTGAGCCGGTCTCAGTGGAATGAATCGATCCCGACGCCCAGTAAAAAGCCTTGCCTTGACCGATCAACTGTTCAGCCTCGGCATCGGTTATTCCGCGCGGGTCAGCCAGCTTCGCGGTGATTGATTTGTAGCGTTCCAGCTTCGCAATCGAGTCCTCATCTCCCACGGCTACCAGCAATTGCTCCTTGCCTTCTTCGCTCTTCTCAGGCGCTACAAAGGTTCGCACTCGCGCGGTAGTCTTCTCCAACTCGTGATAGTAGCGATACATGTCCTTCGTGTAAGTGAGGTGCCCGGGCGCCCCAACCGTATAACCCAGAATCTTGTCGGGCGAAGGAACCTTGGCCGAAGCGGGCAAGTGATCCACCAGCTCAGTCATGAAGTACGACTGAGTGGTGTTTTCTTTCACCTTGGCGCCGTACTCGGCGTTGTTTGGCGACGCCTCAGTCTTGATGGCGGCCTTATCAGGAGACGACGGCGGATGGGCGGTCTTGGCCTTTTCCGCCTTCTGAGCCAGAACGCCGCCGGAGAATTGCCACAGGGCAATAAGGACGGCAAGGGACAGCGCAAAGGTGCTAAGCCTGCGGAACAGTTTCGCGTTCATTGATGACTCCAGCTGATCAGGTTTCGGGCGGGCGAAGAATACTGCAACTTCAGCGAACTTGCCAGAGTCAAATAGCGGGGAAGCCCTGCTCCTGATACGCTGCGAGGTGCCTAAAGTCGAAGTAATCGCCTTCACTGAGCTTGATTGCCTGAGCGATTCCGCACTACAGTTACTTCGTCAGTTGCATACTTGAACAAATTAAGTGACTAGTGTAAACAGTCAGTTAGATGACTATTTGATTTAGATTATCTGGCGGCTATAGTTCAGTTGGTTAGAACGCCTGACTGTGGCTCAGGAGGTCGTCGGTTCGAACCCGACTAGCCGCCCCATTACCTTGCGCAGAGAATTAAAGGAAATACTTAATGCCCGATTCGCAAAAAACAGCGCAGCACGCACAAACTTACGTAGTAGACGCCGAGACATTTTCATTTGAAACTCTCGAACAGGAGAACGGTCAGGCGACGGTAATTCGGTTCGGCCTGAACGATCCGCGGTATCATGCCGGCGATGTACTTTTAGTTTTGTCCGGCACCGACATTCACTTTCATGGAATGATCGGAACGATGGGTGATGGCATGGCCATCGCGTCGGACACCCGCGGATCGCTTTTACCCGCGACAGTGCAGTAAGGGTTCAGGCAGCGCACGGCTGGTTTCGAAAATGCTTGCCCCTCTCTGTTAGGAGGTCACCATGAAGCGCATCTTATTCATCGCGATTCTTGGTCTCTTGATTTGCCCATCGAATATCTCTGCGCAACAATCCGGAAAAAAACACGTCAAACGTGGTGTCGACCTTTTTAGCAAGGGCGACATCGTCGGCGCCATCGTCGAATATGATCGCGCGCTGATGATCGAGCCCAAGCTGGCGGACGCTTATCTTAACCGCGGCAAGGCCAAGCGCGCCGGCGGCGATTTGGACGGCGCGATTGCCGATTATGAGACTGTCTGCGAATTGGCGCCCGAGTTGGCAGTGAACAACCACGACATCACCGAGGCCTATCTGAATCGCGGCTACATAAGGTCCAACCGCCTGGATCTTGATGGCGCTCTAACTGATTTTGATCGCGCGATTACTCTCAGTCCGAATGACGCCGAGGCTTATTTCAAACGCGGACGGGCGTTCCTGATCGAGGGCAATGCGAAATTCGCAATTGCGGATTTTGATAAGAGCATCTCCCTTGACGATCGGAATCCGCTTGTTTATGCCGAACGTGGTCTGGCCCATCAGAGCCAGGGACAAGCCGGCGAAGCCCAGAAGGATTTCGAGCGCGGACTGAAGCTCAACAATGATCTGCGATTAATGCTGGATCTGCACTTGTTGGATCTGCAGATGCAGATAAAGGAAATGCGCCGCAGGCAAGCTGCGATTCAAAGAAACATCGCCCGGCTTACTTTGGATAACCTGACGGATGTCGAACTTCCGCGTCGCGCTCGAGCGGTTTGATTTCCAGGCGATGAAACCCTTTTTCCGGGTGAGTTGACAGGTAAGTCAGAGCGATCTGCATCGAAACCGAAGCGTCGATCTCCCTGATAAAAGGATCAAAGCTCACCGGCGCTCCAGTGCCCTCGAAGAAAGCGCGCCCTCCAGTCTCTTTCGAAAGTCTTTCCAGGCAACTTTGTCCGTTAAGGCCCAACTCTGCTCCGGTAGACCCGGCCGACGGTGCGTAAATCGAATAGATCGCTACGCTGCGGCGTTGGGCTTCATTGATGGCCCGCTGCAGATCGAAACTCTGTCCGGGCGAGGAACTATCGAGTCCGCGCGAAGTATCGACTCCGTCGGAAACGACTACGATCGTGCGGCGCCCCAACGGCTGTGAATCAAAGCGCTTGAGCGCCTCAATAATCTCGACGTACGGATTAAACGGACTGGCACTGGCTAATCCCATCGGCGGACGCAGACCCGTAGCGGCCTTTTCGAGATCGGAAGTGAACTTGCGTCGCACGTCGAGAGTGCCGGTCCGAATATATCCAATCATCACTCGCGAACCCGGGGGCAGACGTCGCACAAAGTTCGCAATCCCTTTCGTCTCAGTTGAGATCGAGGAAACCAGATCGTCCTGTAACAGGATTGCAAGTGTAATCGGATTTTCCGAGGGCTTGCGAATCGAAAGAGTAGTCTGCACGTCGCCGTCTTCCTTGACTACGAGATCCACAAACCGCATTTCAACTTCACGTTTCGGCTCGCGCAGCCGGATGGTTACTGGAACGGTGACCGGCTTTGCCCCACCAGTCTTCTTGCCGTCGCGTTGACCATTCTGGCCCTGGGTCAATTGCCCGCCGGACAGAAGAGCAGCCAGCACCGCGAACAGAATCGCTACAGTTTTTATCGTCTTAATCATTGTGATCCTTTAATCCCAGTGGGCCAATCATATTACAAGGCAGCCGGACGGGGAAGCGACGTTTGGTTCCCAGCGAACTAGCCTGTCGTTAACCACCCGAGTATGATTCCCGATACGAGGATCAATCGTCCAATCCAGTCTGTGCGCCCGAGGGCGAGGCTGCGGCAAAGTTTATGAACGAGACTGATCAGCCAGGTAAACTTGCAATCCGCGAGATCAAAGCGGCCCGCCTTTGGAAAATGGCGCCATGGGTGGCTCTCTTTGGCGTGATTCTGGGCCCGCCCGCGGCCTTTCTGATGGCTTATCTGTTGACTGGGGCAGCCACTGTTTACCTGGTGTTGGCGCTCACCTCGATTCCCTTCGCCCTGATCGCGGCGATCTTAATCGCGGTTGTGCTCCTGTTCTTTAGACGCAGATGGGCGCGAGAGCTTCGCGACCACCTTGCCTCTGATGGTATTACCGCCGACGAAGTTGGATATTTTCTTTCCGAACTTACCAGTGGCGAACGGCGGGCATTGAAAGAAATGGAGAAAAAGCAGCCATTGCTGGCCGACGCCTATCGCGAAACGCTGGCATTGCGCCTGAATGCCTCGCGCTTGACCTCAAGCGCTCGTCGGGACTTGCTGTTGGTCGAGAGACGAATTAGCCGCGCCCGATACCTGAATGCCCCCGATACCGCGGTCTTGATAGAAGAGTTGACCCGCGACCGGGCGCGGCTTGACGCGCTCAAGCAGGAAGGAGCGTCGCGGCGCGCCGAGTCCGAAGCTCGTCTACAGATGATAGAGGCCGCCGCTAGTCGCGGCGCGAGCTGGGCGGAGACTAATTATATGTTGCAGCGCCTGGATGAAGGCCGGAAACAGTTACCACTGGGTTTGGAAAACGAACGCATTGAGCAACAACTGCGTGAAGACACCGCACGCGAACTTCGGAAGGAACTAGCCGCGCGAGACTAAGAACCGCGAGTTGACGGAGCGCGAACAATCTCCGAAGCGATGCTTCTATGGTAAAGCTGAGCGGGCTGCGCCCGCTGGCGGACAGGATGTCCGCGCTCCAACGCGTTAGCACTAATAGCCGTGTCATCCCGTTTGGAAAACGACCATGTTATGCTTTTCCTGTATCTGTCGAACTTGCCCTTAGCCAAATGCCGAACAAAGACACTAAAGCCACGATTCATTTCGCCGGGAATGATTTTTTCATCGGCATTTCCCCATCAGGACACGCGCAGACGATCGAAACCGATTCAGTTCGATCGGCCGCGGCGACCCCGATGGAACTGTTGCTGATAGCCCTGGGGAGTTGCACCGGCGTTGACGTGATTTCTATTCTGAAAAAGAAGCGGCAACAAGTTACGGACTATCGCATCGAAGTAAGCGGAGAACGGCGCGAGGAATTTCCGAAGAGCTATACGCGTCTTTACATCAAACACATCGTGCATGGCCGGGGCGTTACCGAGCAGGCTTTAGCGAGCGCGATTGAGCTTTCAGAAACAAAGTATTGCAGCGTAGCGGCCACGCTGCGGGGCAGCGCAGAGATTGTTACCAGTTACGAGATCGTGGAAGAGGATGAAGGAAATGGGCCAGTCTAAGCAATCGTGGTATTCATATTTTCAGAAACTGCTTGGCCTCTGTCTGGTGCTTGCTTATGTTTCTCTGGCATTTTCTCAAAGTGCAACCGATGCGTCATTGAATGCAGTGCGCATCAGTGATCGCGCCGATCGGTCTGCCAACGGAAAGTTTTCCTCTCAGATTCCCGCGGCCGAACACATGCGCCGCGCCGGAGTATATCTGGCGAACCGCGCGTTCGCACCGGCGCGCGAACATTGGCAAGCCGTCCTCGACAATTACCCGACCGATCCGAGCGTGCCCGCAGCGCTGTTTGGCATGGCGCGCTCGTACTACGTCGAGAGACGTTACGAAGATGCCCGGCAGGTTTACGAAAGACTGGCTCACGATTATCCGCAAACCAAAGAAGGACGTGAAGGGTCGAACTTTGCCGCCTCGTCGCTTTTGCGGATGGGCCGAGGCGCTGAAGCGGCTGCGCGCTATGCTGAGTACATCGAAAAATATCCCAACGGCGAACGCCTCGACACTGCCCATCTGAATATCATCGACGGTTATCGTGAAGCAGGCCGGCCGCAAGATGCCATCATCTGGATCAATCGAACTCGCGAGCGTTTTGCCGCCAATGTGGTCGCGATTAACGCGACTTTCGCTCGGCTCAGGCTGGACATTGCCCTGGGAGACTGGGCGCATGCCGTGCAAACGGCCGACGAGCTGCTACAAAAGCCACTTCCCAGAGACAGCAGCACGACTGTCGATGAACTGCTATACCTTAAGGCCCATTCACTCGAGCGTGCAGGCAAAACTCAGGATGCCGTTCGCACTTACTCGATGATCCCTGACAACGTCAGTTCTTACTATGGAGGGTTGGCCACAAACAGGTTGGCGTCGATTAATGATCCGGCGGCGCGCCAAAAAGCGGCCGACCGATCTCAGACAGTTCAGGCGGCGTTAACCGCGGCGGCCGCGGATTATCCGGCGCCTTACCGTCTGCAGGTTGTTATGGAAGCGAAGAAGCGCGCTCTAGATCCTCGTCTGGTGCTGGCGATCATGAAGCAGGAGAGCGCGTTCAAACCAAATGCGAAATCGCCCTCAGCGGCTCGTGGTCTGTTGCAACTCACAATCGACGCGGCCCAGAAGTACGCGACACGCGCGGGACTCAATCAGCTTACTGACGATTCTCTTTATCAACCCGCGACAAACATCGCTGTAGGGAGCGAATATCTGAGCGAGCTTTCCAGAATGTTCGCCGGGTTGCCGGAAGCAATTGCCGCTTCGTACAACGGCGGTGAAGACAATGTGGTGCGCTGGCTCGGCCGCTCAAATCAAAACGACGCAGGCGTCTTTGCCGCGGAGGTTGGATTCACTGAATCGAAGAACTATGTGTTCAAAGTGATGTCGTACTATCGAGCTTACCGGCAGCTCTACGACTCGAACCTCAAACGCCGCTAACGGGAGCGCGAAGCAGCGGGGGCGAGCCCGCCTTCCTGACCTGAGAGGCTTTCCCATTGATCGTCAGCTCCAAGCTTGAGAGCCTTTCAATCAAAAGCCAGCAACTAAATCTTACTAAGCTCAAGGTCAGGAAGGCGGGCTCGCCTCGCTGGTTCGAAGCTTCATCTCTACCTTAAGGCTGTGGACAGTATTTCGGCTCGAAACCCTGCGCGCGTTCGCGACGATCCAACACGTCGGGCCGCGGATAATCGCGTGGAATAATCCCCAAGCGGACTAAGGCAGCGCGATACTCGTAGCGGATAGTGATCTCGCCCGCCGGTCGCATATCCAAATCCATCTTGATCCACTGCACGTCGTTGCGGACGGAACGGCCGATACCTGTAGCCGCTGATTCTTCATCCGGCGGCGGATAAGCGGGTGCGCTGCGCGCTTTGGCTAAGTCGCCACCGCCCTCATTCCTCGCCGAAGACTTTGCGGGGTCCTTCGGTTCCGGCGCCGACTGCTCATTGCGTACCCGATCTTCTTCCTTGTAGGGTGGTCGCCGCTCAGAAGGAGTCACCGGCATAATCGTGACCGGCTGGCGCTCACGGAAAAAGACGGCTGTGATCAGACCGACATTGGACGCCTGACCCAACCTTGCGGCGTAGGAATCGCGCTCTGTCGTAAAGTAAAAACGCCGGGCGCTTTCGCCGCTCATCTGCCAGCCCCGTACGTGAATAGTTCCGTAAGGCCCGATCACCCACTTGTGAGCGTCCCAGGCGGTAGTGTGGCGCGCGTCGATTGAGTTCAATCCGTCGACGGCCAGCGCCACGGCCACTCGCGAACCCGTCGGATTATGCACGCGCACCTCGTACTCGGCGTTTTCGAATGCTTCGACGTAATGACGGCCACGGGCAGCATACTCAGTCAACGGACGTCCATCGATCAGCACGTCCACGGTAAATCCGGCCTGAGCTGCGACCGGCTCCAAATATGAGTCTTCCGGGGCCAGGTTCGTGTCAGTGGCGTTTGCCTGGGCGCTGAGCGAACCATATCTGACAGCCAGACCTGCAAAAACCACGACCGCCATCGTCAAACCCAGTATCGTCAATATTCTCTTCTGCATCTTCTTGTTGTCCCTTCCTGGCGAAACTCTGATGTCGATTGCAGAACGCAGCGAAGAGTCTTTTCTTGCGTCTGGATTTGCGGATTGACCCCTGTTCGGTGCCATTTTCCTCAGGTTGAGCTCGTGTTTGAGAAATCCCGAGCCGCCGGGCTAGAATGGCGAGGCGTTTTTTGGTTAGTTATGCCTTGACGAGTTGGCCCGACTAGGTTTCAATGGCCCCTACATTCTAATAACCAGAAATCATAAGATGGCAGAATACGTACTGACTGCAACCAAGAACAATGCTCGCGCGGGTTCGTTCTATGATCGCATCGAGGGTTTGTATGACCTCACGTTCAAGCTGAACGGTTATGGACGCTCGCTCGACCAGTATTTCGAGGCTCATCATTTACCAGTGTTCCCGGGCGGCAGCGTGCTCGACGCGGGCTGCGGCACCGGGACTTTAACCCTGGCTTTGCTAAGGAATTTAAAGGTTCCGGTGAAGCTTACCGCCATCGATCTGTCGGCTTCGTCGATGGCTACCGCGAAGAAGTACGTCGAGAAGAGCAACTCGAGCCAGCAACAAGTTCGATTTGCGCAGGGTAATGTTCTGGCCCTGCCGTTTGCCGATGAAGCATTTGATCTGGTGTTAACCAGCGGAGTTTTAGAGTATGTGCCTCTCGAGGAAGGCTTGAGCGAACTGGCGCGGGTGATCGCGCCCGGCGGGCATTTGCTTCATTTGCCTATGCGCCCGACCCCGATAACGACGCTCCTTGAGATGCTATTTCGATTCAAGACCCACCCACCGCATGAAGTCGCCCAGACTACCGACCGGTATTTTCAGGTAGTCAGCCATTATCGCTTCCCCAGATTCCAGGCCATCAGCTGGAGCAAATCAGCAGTCCTCGCCCAAAAAGTTTAATAGGTTTTTTCAAAGAGTTTTTTAAAGGAGCGCGGACATCCAGTCCCCCACCGTGCGCAGCACGCTCTGACACCCGCAGGAAACTCCACCCAAACCGTGCGCGCTTCGCGCGGGCGGACAGGATGTCCGCGCTCCGCTAAACACTTGTCACTTCACCGGCACCAACCTCAAGATCCGATCATCGTCCGGCGCCGGCCGGCCACGCCCATCACGATTTGAGGTGGAGAAGTAGATAAATCCATCCGGCCCTTCAGCAATGTCGCGGATCCGGCCATACTTCCCTTCGAGCAAGTTCTCCTGACTGGCAACCGCCCGGCCATTCGTGACCACACGAATAATTCGTTGACCAACTAAACAGCCAAAGAAGAAGTTCCCCTTGAACTGTGATAGTGCTGATCCGCGATAGAACATGCCGCTCGCGGGCGCGCACGCCGGCGTGTATTCCAGCACCGGCGCTTCCATGCCTTCGTGCGTCGCCCGATGATGAATCACCGGCCATCCATAGTTCTTCCCACGTTCGACAATGTTTACTTCGTCGCCGCCGCCCGGCCCATCGAATCCGCTCGGCCCGTGCTCGGTTTCCCATAAGAGGTTGGTGGATGGCTGCCAGTCGATGCCTTGCGGGTTACGATGCCCGTAGCTCCAAATTTCCGGCCGGGCGTTTTGCTGTCCGACAAAGGGATTATCGGACGGCGCCGTGCCGTCATCATTCAAACGCAGAATCTTTCCTGCCAGGGAATTAAGTTGTTGGGCCAGCTCGCGCTGAGTCGCGTCCCCCGTCGTCACATAAAGCTTGCCGTCGGGACCAAATCGCAGCCGGCACCCGGCATGAAACTGCGCCGCTGGAATGTTTTCGATGATGACTTTGCGATCGGTAAAGCCGTTGGGCGTCTCGCGATAACGGACCACGCGGACGAGTTGGCCGCCGGTGTTGTAAGCGTACGAAAGATAGAGCAAATGATTCGCAGCAAACTGCGGATGGAGCGCAACACTCATCAGTCCGCTTTCACCTTTTGGCTCGACGTCGGGAACCGTGAATAGAGGTTCCGGCCGCAGCTTGCCGTTTTCATAGACCCGCACCCGCCCCGGCCGCTCAGTGAAGATCATCCGGCCATCGGGCGCCCAGACAATCGACCAAACAACCTCGAGATTGGGAATCACGGTTTCAACTTTGAAGCTGGTCTGTGATTGTGGAGAAGTTTCAATTTCCCCTGCGCCTCGTCCCGGCGGCGGATGACCACACGCCAACGCGACGAGCGTGGCCAGGCAAGTCACCAGGAACGCTAATGATCGGTTCTCCCTATTGCGGTGCAACTGCGTTATTTTCCATTTCTCATTTTTCATTTGTCAGTTTTCATTGGTCCGGGGTCATGGGGCTTTTGGGCTGGTCTGAAATGGCAAATGTGAAATGGAAAATGATGAATGGAAAATGGTTCCTACTGCCAGGCTGTCCACCATCTACTCACCCCTTACTGCTGAATA
>JAWWPL010000485.1:0-7895 GCA_033850605.1 Blastocatellia bacterium
TCAAGCTGGCGGTGATTGTACCGGTGGTGGCTTGCTTCGCATCTTATTGGAAGACTTACGGAAGGACGAAGCGACCGCCCGCGGCTTCAGAAGAAGCGATCGCAAATCCCTCTTGATCGCATTCACCGCTCATCAATCGGAACGTACGGAACATTACGTGGCCCGATATATTCGGCGCGGGGGCGAATCAGCTTGTTGTCCGCGTATTGTTCGAGGATATGGGCGGTCCAACCACTGATGCGGCTGATGGCGAAGATCGGTGTGTAGAGGTCAAGCGGGATTCCCATCATGTAATAAGTAGAAGCGGAATAAGCATCGACGTTCGGCAGCAAACCCTTCGAACTTTTCATCAACTGTTCGATCTTCGCAGTCATCTCATACCACTTGGTATCGCCCTTGCGCTCGCCCATCTCTTTGGAGAACCGCCGCAGGTGGGTAGCGCGCGGATCCTCTGTGCGATAGACCGCATGACCAAATCCCATGATCTTCTTTTTCTTTGCCAGAGCGTCCGTAAGGTAGCCTTCGACCTTATCGACACTGCCAATCTCGAGCAACGTTTTCATTACGGCCGTGTTCGCTCCGCCATGCAGCGGCCCTGAAAGCGCACCCAGCGCAGCAGTCACACAGCTGTACATATCGGCAAGCGTCCCTGCTACTACGCGCGCGGTGAAGGTCGACGCATTCAACTCATGATCGGCCTGCAGAATCAACGCTACGTCCAGCACATGGGCGTCAAACTCGTCAGGTACTTCATCCTTGAGCATGTAAAGAAAGTTAGTCGCGATGTTGAAATTTGGATTTGGTGCAACCGGATCCAGATCGTTGCGCACTCGCTCCATCGTAGCCACGATCGTCGGAAATCTGGCGGTCAAGCGAGTGGCAATTCGAATACTTGTCTCACGAGAAAGGTCTCGCGACTCCTCATCGAACATCGCCATCGCCGAGACTACGGTGCGCAACGCGTCCATCGGTTCCGCACTTGCCGGAACACGCGCATACATTCCCTTGATCAGTTCAATAATTTGGTCGGGCAGCGCGTAAGATGCAGCAAGATTCTTTTTGAGTTCATCCAACTCGTTTCGTTTTGGCAGTCTCCCGTTCCAAAGCAGAAACACTACTTCTTCGAACGTGGATTTAGTCGCCAGGTCGTGAATATTCACACCCTGATAAATCAGCTCGCCCTTTTCCCCGTCAACATCGCCGATTGAAGAGCTGGCGGCGATCACGCCTCTGAGTCCGGTTGAGACTGCGGTCCCGGCCGCGCTCTCCTTCGCTTTTTCCATTATTTGCATTCCTCGAAGTTTTGGATGAATTGAAGATAGCAAAGAGGTTTCTAGGTGACAAGCGAGCACCCGCGGGTAGTGGGTCAGTTTGCCTCCCCCTCCCTTTGGCAAGAGCCGGGGTGAGGCCTTAGTACGGCGGGCGCGGAATAAATTCACCGGGCTTTAGCCCGTGTTCGAGACGAGCCACCAGTCAATTCACCAACGCTGTTGATGCTCGCGAAAAATTCCTAAACGGATTGCGGGCTGAAGCCCGCAGCTACGTTGTGGTTGCAGTTGGCGCTCAGGCCCTCACCCCAACCACTCCCAAAGGGAGAGTCAGACGGTACCGCTACGACCGCGCAAGTTCCACTTGTCTCAGCGTCTTCGCTCGCCAAAAACGATCCACGAAATACACGAATTGAAGCCGGTTTTGTTAGCGCCACTTCGTGTGACTTCGTGGATCGTTCTGGGTTCAGCGAGAGGAAAGCACAAAGACAAATCGAGTCTATCGCGATGGCAGGCCCTTCAGAATCACTCGATCACCACGCCGTGCGCTCAGGATTTGCGCGGCCGAATTGTTCTCGGCAGCTATCTCCATAAACCCCGCGCTGCCAAAGATACAGAACAGCTCATTGTGGTCGCCCTCTTCCGCAAAGAACTCGCGCAGGGAAGGCACTTCGCGGCCATTCACAACCAGCTTTGCTCCCGGTGCAAAATAATCGCGAGTAAGACTGGTAATGCAATTTCCAAAACGATCAATATGAATGATAGTCGCCTCCAGCCCGCCATCGATTGTCAGCGGCTCGAGCGATTCAAGTTCAACGAGGTTATCGATCGAAGGACCGAATTCTTTAAGGTAGACTCCATTTGAAAGAGCGGCCGCTACGGGCGCGAAGATGTCCCGGCCGTGGAAAGTATTACTTAGCGGATGACGAAAGAACTTCTGGTTGGTTAGATGGACCGCGAGAAAATTCCCTTCGCGTCCGCATATCCAACTAAACACACCGTTGTCGGGTCCGACAAAAAACTGTCCGGCGCTTTTAACGATGATCCCTCTGCGCGCGGATCCCACGCCGGGATCAACGACTGCAACATGAATAGTGCCGAAGGGGAAGTCCTTATAAACCGCGAGCAGGTTGAACGCGGCGGCCCGAATGTCCTGCGGCGGAACCTCGTGGGTGATATCAACGATAGCGGCGTCCGAGTTGATTGAGAGGATGGCGCCCTTCATTGCGCCAACGAAATAATCCTGTGCGCCAAAATCAGTCAGGAGAGTGATGATCGGCATGATGGACGTTCACCCACGATTGGGGTCACCACGAAGACACAAAGTAGATTAGTTAAAAGACCCCTTGGTTTCTTCCCCTCTCCCTTTGGTGAAGGGCTAGGGGAGGGTGGGAGCATGACTCGGCACAGGCCCTCACCCCGGCCCTCTCCCAAAAGGGAGAGGGAGAAATACTTTCCTTGTGTCTTCGTGTCTTTGTGGTTAATGGGGTGGAGCGACCTTGTTGCTTATTGGGCCGCCACATCGCCGGCGGTCCGAATGCGCAGTTGCTGACCACGATAAAGCTGTATGTCTTTGCCGCGCTGGCTGAGAACACCGGCGGTTCCGACGCCCGCGCCAATAGTCGCTCCTACGGCCGCGCCGACTCCGCCCCCTGTGATAGCCCCGATGAGCGCGCCAATGCCGGCCGCGGCGCCGACCTTCTGCACGTCACCTCTTGTCGAGTTGGTTCCCTGCACTCCACCTTCCGAATCGACCTTGCCTGCGCCCTCGCCACCGTTACGAATAACTTCAATTACCTGGGCACTCATCTTTGAAGTGCGGCCATCAGGGAATCGGATTTCGTCAAACGACAGTTGCAACTGCGCGGTGCTTCTGGCGCGGCCCGCACGTTTTACACTGACGACCCGGCCTTCGATCGTCGCGCCCTCATATTCTTTTGGCTCGATCACGCGTGCCTGAAACTGATCGCCTTTCTGGGAAGCGTCGGTCGACAGGTTGCCGAGCAACTCGACCCGCATGATCGTATCGCGCGGAATAGTATTCGGCGCGACAGTTTGAGGCGACTGTGACTGTTGCTGCGGCGCGGAATCGGGACTCTTGTTTTGATCTATCGGATAATTAACCGAGGAATCTTCAGTGCGGCGCCTTAGGTCCGTCGGGATGGTGGACTCAAACGGCTTCCGATCAAAGCCGGCGCCGTAGCCCACTTCAAATCCCTGCTGATAGCCATCGCGATATTCCGCGAGCAGGCCATAGTTTGAATTGTAAGCCCGATCGCCATGTTCGTATTCCGTCTTGTTGCGAAAATCGCGGGTCGCATTGATGGCCAGATCATTGACGCCGGCCTGATAGCCGTCCGAGTAACCAGTGCGATAGCCGCGCATGATCGCGCTGGCCTGGTTTTGGGTTTGGGGGTCCTGTGCCTTGACTGCAGCCGCTGACAGCGGAACGGTCACAAAAGCCAGAGCCAGGATAAGAGTCAAAGCAAATCTGAGATTCTTCATAGTTCAGCCTTTCCTGCCGATTCGTCCGGTTTGCAAAAATTAAGCTCCAGAGCGTCGACACCGTCGAAAGGGAGAGCCTTGCGACAAAATGCTAACACCGAGTTCGGTCAGCAACAACCACGAAGCTTGACCGTGATGATTGCCCCACCTAGACTCGATACGCCAGGCGCACGGGTTTCAGATGCGATATGTCTCTGGTCAGTTGTCACGTTTAGCGGCGGGCTACCGCCCGCCGTGTCACCCGCCGGAGGTTCTATTGGGCGAGACGGCGGGCAGTAGCCCGCCGCTAAACATCCATTGGTAAATACTCTGCGATGCGGAAAGTCTATCTCGATCATAGTGCCACGACGCCGGTTGACCCTCGCGTCGTCGAGGCGATGCTGCCTTATCTGACTGAAAAGTTTGGCAACGCCTCCAGCGTCCATCACTTCGGCCAGGAAGCGCGGGCCGCTGCCGATCGAGCCCGGCGGCAGGTGGCGAAACTCATCGGCGCGCGGGCGAACGAGATTATCTTCACCTCCGGCGGCACAGAAGCGAACAACCTGGCAATTCGGGGAGTTTGCGAATTGGCTGAATCGCACGGGCGCCACATCATCACTTCTCTTATTGAGCATCCGTCGGTACGCGGCGCGGTCGAGTTCCTGGAGAAACGCGGTTGGATCGTCACTCGCCTGCCGGTTTATGAAGATGGAATTGTCAGGATCGAGGACGTTAGCTCAGCCCTGCGGCCGGACACCGTGCTGGTGAGCGTGATGATGGCCAATAACGAGATTGGCGCCATCCAGCCAATCAAGGAAATCGGTGAAGTAGTTAAGCACGCAAAACGGAGTGGTCACCCCCATTTGTGGTTTCATACCGATGCGGTGCAAGCCGCCGGTCGTCTTCCGATTGACGTCGATGATTTGGGCTGCGATCTGCTTTCGATCTCAGCGCACAAAATTTATGCGCCGAAAGGAAGTGGAGCGCTGTTTCTTCGTCGTGGCGTGCGTTTGCGTCCTCAGCAAGTCGGCGGTCATCAGGAACGAGAGCGTCGTGCGGGCACGGAATCAATTCCGCATATCGTTGCCTTTGGAGCGGCAGCGGAACTGGGCAGTCGGGAAATGATTGAGCGCAATGAACACACTCGTCGATTGCGTGATCGTTTTGAAAGCGCCGTGGTGGCATCCATCGATGACATTGCCCTCAACGGCGATCGTCAACGGCGACTGCCGCATCTTTCGAACATCTCGTTTCGATTCATCGAAGGCGAGGGCTTATTGATTCATCTGGATATGCAGGGTGTAGCTGTTTCCACGGGCTCGGCATGCTCATCGGGAACGCTCGAGCCGTCACCGGTCATTCGCGCCCTCGGCCGTGATGAAGAATTGGCGCGCGGGGCAATTCGTTTCAGCTTTGGCAAGGATAACACCGACGATGACATCGATTATGCCCTGGAAGCTTTGCAACGGTCAGTTGAAAGTCTCCGGAAACTTTCGCCGCTGTCTCGGCAAACGGTCGCGGTGGGTTAGTGGAAAACGATCCACGAAATCACACGAAACCTAACTACTCTTCTGGTGAACTTTCGTGTGACTTTGTGGATCGTTTTTGTTGAGGCGGAAGAGAAGACGAAACCCAAGGTAGCCAGACACATTGTCATACTCAGACGAGTTCAAAGATCACCTCGCGCATCCGCGCAACGCTGGAGCGCTACCCGGAGCAAACGCCGTGGCTGAACAAACGAACCCCGTGTGCGGCGATCGTCTGCGTCTTAGCCTGCTGATTCGTGGCGGCCGCATCGTTGCCGCGCGATTTCTCGCTTATGGTTGTCCACCGACGCTGGCCTGCGGTTCCGCGCTGGCAGAGATGCTGGAAGGAATGACGGTTGAAGATGCTTTCAAGATCACGCGTCAGGAGATCGTCAGCACAGTCGGCGGTTTGCCGTCGCGGAAACAACACGCGGCGGCCCTGGCGATCGAGACACTGCGGTCGGCAATTGCCCTCGCTGCTGAGGACGCTTAGTCCGCAAAGCGGACTGATCTTCGCTCGCATCCTACATTGAAAGATTCGAACGCGAAAGTAATGAAAGTTGCAACGTATTATGTGAATTGGTAGTGGTACAGTTGACTCCCTCTCCCTTTGGGAGAGGGTTGGGGTGAGGGCCTGAGCGCGAACTGCAACCACAACGTTGCTGCGGGCTTCAGCCCGCAATCCGTTTAGGAATTCTTCGCAAGCATCAACAGCATTGAAAAATTGACTGGAGGCACGTCTCGAAAACAGGCTAAAGCCCGGTGAATTTATTCCGTGGCTGCCGTACTAAGCCCTCACCCCGGCCCTCTCCCAAATGGAGAGGGAGGCAAACTGTACCACTACCCTTAAATTTAAGGATTGCCCAAACGCGATCGCGTGGCAGGCGCCGGCGACGGTTGGGGCTTTTTGTGATACTCAGGTCCGCAGTACTTTCTGGGTTCCTGGCCGATGATAAATGTCTTCGTGCGGATCACCGGACAACTATCGACCGCAATTAAGCCAGTCGTGGGATCGATGTCCAGAGTTATCGTGCCTTGTAATTTTGGCGACGGATCACCGTCATAAAAATCGCGCGAATCAATTTTGGATCGCGGCGTAGGCTTTGCCCGCGGCGGCTCGCTCGGCAACGGCTCGGGTAAAGTCGCCGGCTCAGTTTGTGGGCTATTTCCGGTTTCATCGCCTTCAGTTTGCGCCGGGGCCTCTTCCGCTGTCGCTTCAGTTTCATCAACCTTGTCTGATCCAGGCAAAGTTCCGCCGATAAAAAGCTCCGGTCGTTTTGTGATCGTATCCGCTTTAGCCAATTGTCCTGTCGTGGGATCTATATCAGCTTGTTGGACCCCTTCCGGCATTTGCCAGTCTCCGGTCCAATCGGGGTGCGCGTTGAGCGCGGCGCTCATGAAATCGGCCCAGATGGGAAGCGCCGAGGCGGCTCCAGTCAAACCTAACTGAGATCCATCATCGAATCCTACCCAGACGACGCACACCAGATCAGGCGTGTAACCAGCGAACCAACCGTCGCGAGAAGTTCCGGTCTTGCCGGCCACATTGAATTTGAATCCGCGCGCGCGTATCGGCGCAGCCGTCCCGCGGTTAACCACGTCCTTCATGAATGAAGTCATGACATAAGCGATCTCCGGACGCAGGACTTCGTTCTTTTGCGCGGTAGGCTGAGCTATCGTCGTGCCGTTACCGGTGGTTATGCGATCGATAGCCAGCGGTGCGGTGCGGGTTCCATTCGCGGCAAACGCCGTATAAGCCGAAGCCACCTGGAGCGGTGTCGCTTCAGAAGTACCGAGGGCCATCGCGGGATAGGCGTGCGCAACGCGCGGCAATCCGGCTTTGGCGGCCAGGTTCATTACGCGGCCGATCGTCACCTCCATCGCGACGTCAACTGTAACCACGTTCAAGCTATGCACCATAGCGTCGCGCAGCGTTACCGGCTGCATTGAATACTTGTCGCCCATATTGCCCGGCGAATATTCCTGGTTGTCATAGGTGAACGTCTTTGGCTCATCCTTGTAAACAGTTGCGGGCGTAATCACGCGAGGAATCGGATCGTAAGCGGTGTTCAGAGCGGTAGCGTAGACGAATGGTTTAAAGGCCGAACCCGGCTGGCGCAACGCCTCGGCCCGATTAAGCTGACTCTTCGCATAATCGCGGCCACCAACCATGGCCACGATCTCGCCGGTATGCGCATTCATCGCCACCAGCGCAGCCTGAACCGTTCCTTCGGGAACGCGCTTCGCTTCGATTTTGTCCAGCGATGCCAACTGTTTGGTAACCGCAGCGTAGGCCGCGCGTTGCAGATCCATGTCTACCGAAGTGTAAATACGCAGATGGTCGGCGCCTTGTCCGGAGATCAAATCGCCCAGTTGATTCTGTACATAGTCCGCAAAGTACGGCGCGTCGGAAATATCGATTCGGCCCTTGGCCGCGGCGAGCTTAAGCTCAACACCTTCGGCTTGTTTCGCATGCTCCGGAGTTATGGCCGACGTTTCCGTCATCGATTCGAGCACCTGATTACGCCTTGCGGTCGCGGTGTCGATGTCGTGGTAAGGGTTATAACGATTCGGACTGCGAATCAATCCCGCCAGAAACGCCGATTCCGGCAACGTT
>JAWWPL010000508.1:0-13435 GCA_033850605.1 Blastocatellia bacterium
CGCGCAAATCCTGCACGAACTGGGACTGCGACGCATTCAACTTCTTACGAATCACCCCCCCAAAGTTACTGCCCTTGAAGGGTTCGAGTTGGAGGTCGTCGGCAACGTGTCGCTTGGTTCTCCGGGATCTGAAACTGTGGCACAGACTTCAGTCTGTGACGGAGCGAACGGATCACAGACTGAAGTCTATGCCACTAACGTGCGCAACGAGCCTTGAATTTCCCCAGCTTTCAGTTTACAAACAGATCGGAGGTCAGAGATCGGATGTCAGAGGTCAGCGGGTCAACCAGCGATGACGACTGATCTCTGCCTTCTGTTTTCTGACCTCTGTTTCTGACTCTCCTCAAAAATTTGCTGTAGCGACTGCCCGTCGACCTGAAATCTGAAGAGCCGGATCTCAGAGGCGCGGGCCGGTGCCAATGCCTGTGGATAATCATCAAGATAGTTCGGCCGAGTCACCGCGCGATAAGCCGGTCTCGAGTCCGGCACCGAGCTCACCTCGTCGAGGGCTGAGACGTTTTACGCGCCGCCACGCGGTGATCTCGGGAATCATTATCGCCGCGGTCGTAATCGTTCTGGTCTTAATTGGTCTGCTGGCCTACCGGCTGGGCTTTGTCGATCGTTATGTGGCCGGGCAAATCAAAGGCACGCTGTCGCAATACGGCATCCGCGCTGAAATAAAGACCTTCCGCACTTCGCTCTCGCCCCAGACGGTCGAGATGCTGGGCGTTGAGTTGTTCGATGCGAAGACCGGCGAGAAGCTGGGGAAGGCCGATCGCCTGGTCGCTACCGTGCGAATCGAAGATCTTTACGCATTCAACCTTCAACGAAACATCAACTTGAAAGACCTGCTGATCGAAGGCTTGGATCTCTGGGTGAACTTTGACGCGCAGGGACTCTCGAACTTTCGCAACATCCACATCCCACCGCCCCAGCCGAACCAACGCATTTTGTTTGCCTACTCAACCGCGCATGTCGAGTTAAAGAACGCTCACCTTTATTACGGTGATGTACGCCACAGTTTGTCCGGCGAAGCACGCAACTTGAGCGCGACCATCCAACCGGACGATCCGAATGCTCCTGCCGCCAGCTGGATGAATACCGTCACCTTTAGTTCGACCAACTCGACCTTTGTTTATGATGGCCGGCCGGTGAACGGCATCGACATCGAAGGCCGCGGGCGCGTCAATCAAACCCGCGCCGAGATTTCCGATCTGACTCTGCGCTCGCCGCTCGTCGAAGCTCATCTGCAGGGTGTAATGGATGACTGGCGCGCGCTCAAGTATCACTTCAATGTGACCTCGACCGTTGATCTCACTCAGACTTCGGACATTCTGCAAGCCAGCACGACGATGCGCGGTGCGGGCAACTTTGTCGGCACCATCGTTGGTGACGGTGACCATTATCAGATCGAGGGAAGCATTAAGTCCGACGCCTTAGCGGCCGATGGCTTGCGCTTGCAGGGGCTGAACGTTACGGCCAAAGGATCCGGGCAAGGCAAGTCTTACGATATTAACGGCCGTGCCGTCGCCCGGCTCTTGACCGCGGGTGATTTTCAGCTTAACGCAGTGCAGCTCACCGGCGGCGTGATGGGTACCGGCTCGGACTTTCGCTGGGTGGGCGAGTTGCGCGCCGCAGCCGAGAAGAGTTATGGCACCACCATCACTGGTTTGATTCTGCGCGATGCGCGCGCTGAGTATCGCGATGGAGTGCTGACGGCCTCAGCGCCGCAACTCTCCGGCGGTAGCCTCATTTCGGCTTCGGCGAAGGTCAGGAACGGGATTTCGGCGACTGATTTGCGGGTGAAGGTTGAAAACGGAAAGACAACCGCTAGCGTGGGCAGCGCCAAAGCCGGAAAGATTGAAGCCGCGAACACCACGGTCAATGGGGTAACCGCGAAAGCGATCAGCATTAACGGCAGCGGGAACGTAACCAATGTCAGCATCAAAGAAGTTCAAGTGGGCGAGGCCAGCGCCTTTGGCGCGCAAACCGGCAGCATCAATATTGCCGGGGTGCGTCTGACGATTCGCAGCGGCCGTGTCGAAGGCTCGACCAATGACATCAACGCCGGCAATGTGACTTTGAAAGATGGCCGCGTCGAAAACGTCAAACTCACCCATCCGGTGTTCACCGTCGAACCTTCGGGACGATATCGCGCCAGTGCGGACCTCAGCCTGGGCGGCGGAGTTCTCGGACAAATGAACCTCGGGCCGGCGCACGCGGCAGTCGTGGCTACCAGCGATCAGATTCAATTGAATAATTTCGTTGTCTCAGCTCTTGACGGCAACGCCAGGGGCAACGCCACGATTTCCCTCAGGAAGAATGGCGCCTCGCGAGTAAGTGCCGGCTTTGAAAATTTTGATCTATCAGGTCTGATCACCATCCTGTCGGGACGCGCGGTGCCAATTGCCAGCAAGGCAACCGGCACTGCTGAGCTGACTTTCAGTGGAACCGATTTCGCCGGCGCCACGGGAAACGTCAATGCGCAGCTAAAGGGTGAAACGCCGCCGGGAACTGATCTTGCTCCCCTGTCTGGCGATCTGGCGGTCACGGCAGATCACGGTGAATTTCAGATTCAGCGGGCCAATCTTCAGACCTCCGCAACCAGGCTGACTGCCGCGGGGCAATTCTCGATCGAAAAGCCAACCTCGAATCTGCGTATTGATCTGGCGTCGTCTGATGCCGCCGAACTGCAACGCCTGCTGATCTCTTCCGGAGCTATTCCTGAGATGGAAGAGCAATTCAGAACTTACGGCATAGACCTTGGCGGGAAGCTGGCTTTCAACGGAACGCTGAACGGCGCCCTGAAAGATCCCATCGTAAGCGGTCATGCTGAGCTTGGTTCCCTAATCATGAATGGACGGGACCTGGGTTCTTTGACGGCGAATCTTTCCTCGACCAATACCGAAGCCCGGGTAAGCGATGGCCGGCTGGCTCAAGCTAACGGTGGCGGGGCGCAATTCACTCTGATCGTGCCGCGCACCGGCAAAGACAACATTTCAATTGATGCGACTCTGGATCGGATGAACGCCGGGAATGTGATTGCGGCTTTGCCTCTCAAGGGTTGGCGGGATCAACTCGCCGACACTGAGGCAGAAGTTTCCGGCAACTTGAAAATAAGTGGCGTCCCCAATCTGATGAACGGCGTCGCGGATTTGCGTTTCGGACCGGGCCGTCTCGGCGGAGAGCCTCTAAAAGATCTCATCGCCCACGCAACATTCAGCGGCTCGACTGTAAACGTCGATAAGGTTGATGTGAACTTCAACGCCGGACATCTGCTGGGACATGGGCAGTTCGACACTAAGACAAAAGCCTTCGAGCTCGTCGCCAGCGGCGACGGCGTGCAACTCGATCGGCTCGAGGCGTTCGCCAACCGCCCGAACCTGCCTAAGCTGAGCGGCACCGCGGTCGTCAAGGAGTTGAAGGCAACCGGCATCTTTGCGGACATTTCCAGCTATCAGATCAGTTTCGACGCTGAAAGCAATGACGTGACGATCGATGGGCACTCGGCCGGTTCAGTTACACTGATTGGGCGGACTGCGAACCAAAAGCTCGACATCACTTTTTCCACTACCGGGTTGCTTGGGCCGCAGCCGCAAATCGTCAAGGCGATCGTCGACCTTTCAAACGAAAAGCTTCCCGCGGTAATTGAATCAAGCGTCACCGGAGCGGACTTGGCCCAGGTTTTCAAGATCCTGCTGCCCTCGAGCGACGTGTCGGTCACCGGCCGCACCAGCGGCACGCTGAAGTTGAGCGGCAACCTGATGGCCGAAAACGATCAGGGCGAAGAAGTGTTTTCGTTCCGGGGTTTAACCGGTACAGCAACATTCACCGACCTGTCGATTAGGGTGGAAGAAGTCGCGCTCTCAGCCGCCGGCCCGCTAGTTATCGACTTCGCGCCTAATGAGATCAACTTTCACGAAACGAGATTCACGGGGAACAACACCAACGTGACGCTCGGCGGCGCGGTAGCCACGGCCAGCGGGGGCCGCAATACCTTGGCCGTGAACGGCCAGATCAATTTACGGATTCTCAGTGGTTTCTCTCCCGACGTTTTCTCTTCCGGCATCGCGGTGCTGGCAATCAATGTCGGCGGCACTTACGAAAACCAGCGCGTGACAGGCCGTGCTTCGGTTAACAACGCCTCGATATCGGTCTTGCTGGGCGACCAGCGCATTCAGTTGGCAAATCTTGCCGGCACGATCCTCTTCAATTCGAGTCAGGCGCAAATTGAAAAGCTGACGGGCACGCTGGGCGGCGGACAAATAACCGCATCGGGCGGCGCTCAACTCTCGGGCTTTTCCGTGTCGCAATTCCTGTTCAATATTCAGGGCAAGAAAGTTACGCTCGATTATCCTCAGGACTTTCGTTCGACCGTCAACGCCGACTTGGAACTGCGGGGCAACCAACAGACCCAATTTGTCCGTGGTAACGTGCAGGTGTTGCGCACCGAATACACTCGCGACATCATTCTGTCCGAACTGATTAACCAGCGGCCACAGACGTCGATCGAAGAGGGGGGCGAGTTCAAATTCTCCCAGACCGCGCAGTTCGACAAACTGCGCGTTGAAGGCCGCAACGCTTTGGTCATGCACAACAACCTCGGCGATCTCGTCGCCTCGGTGTCATTGGAACTAAATGGACCAGTCAAGGATCCGACTATCGAAGGTCGCATTACCGCCACTCGCGGTACGCTCAACTTTCGAAACAATCCTTACGAGATCACGCGCGGTCTGATCTATTTCCCGCCGCGTCTGGGCGCCGATCCGGTTTTGAACATTGAAGGACAGTCGGTGATTCGCGGGTATCGCGTCACGGCACTGCTCGAGGGACCGCTCTCGCACCCGACGACGAGCGTCAGCTCGGAACCTGCATTGCCTCAGGGAGACGTCGTTTCACTCGTGCTGAACGGAACTCTGTCCTCGACCGATACCAGCACCTCGGTCCTGGCGCAATCCGGATTAGGCACCGCCGCCAGCCTGCTGACGGATGCTTTGATAAACGCGCCGATTTCAAAGGCCTCTAATAAACTGTTCGGACTTAGCCGGCTGGAAATAAGTCCGGTGATTGGCGGTACCGGCTCTGCGCCGACGGCCCGCCTGACCGCCGCCCGGCGAATAACCAAAGACCTGACGGTGACCTATTCAACGAACATCGCGTCTGATCCGAACCAGGTGCTGGCGGTTGAGTACCGGGTGTCGAACCGGCTTTCATTCGTCGCCGAATATGAACAGGGCTCCACGAGAAATCTCAGCACGCGAAACAATAATTTCAGTTTTGAGATCAGGATGAGAAAGCGGTTTTGATATTAGCGGATTCAAATCAGTGACCAGTACGCAGCCGGCAGTAAGCAAAGGACCGCAGACGGCCAGCAGAAAATGTATTCGAGTTTTCTGCCTGCTGCCTGTTGCCTGCTGCCTTTTATTCTTTTTTTTGATGCCTGTAACGGTCTTTGCCCAGGTCGGCGATTATGAAGGGCGGACGATTTCGACTGTCGAAGTAATGCTGGAAGGGTCACCTCCCGACCCTGCCGCTCAAGCTGAGTTTCAAACACTCTTGAAAATTGTTTCGGGCGCAGAATACACCGCCGCCAACGCCCGCCAGTCGCTCCACGATCTTTTCGCATCGGGTCGCGTAGCCGCGGCCCGCATTGAAGTTACCGACGTTCCACCTGGCGGACGAACCAGTCCCGTTCGCGTCCGTTTCGTCGTCCAGCGGCAGATCATAATCGGGGGCGTAACCATACGCATTGGGCCGACAACCGGTACGCCCGTCGCCAGGGATGAAATTCGCGCCCGTTTGAATCTGCTCGAGCCGGGTCGCCGCTTCTCAATTCAGGCGATTGAACGCAATGCCGACGAGATTCAGGTTTACCTGCGTGACCGTGGTTACTACAGCGCGGTGGTCGAGCATACTGAGGAGCCGGATCCGTCGGACGCCACCGGCACCCGGCGCATAGTGGTCTATACGATCACCCCCGGCCCGCAGGCCCGGGTGGGCCAGTTCGCAATCGATCCGGCGCTCGACGTCAGTACTGTCATGCCTTCTTTGAAGCTTCAGCCGGGCGCGCCGTTCACTCGCGATCTTCTCGGCGAAGATCTCAACACCATCAAACAAGCGCTCATCGCCAAAGGATTCCTGGCTCCTCAGCTCGAGGATCCGGTCGTGGAAATTGATTCTCCAAAGAACGAGATCAACATTAAACTGAAAGGGAGTCCCGGCCCGAAAGTCGAGGTGAAGTTCAAGAACTACACTTTGAGCGACAAGAAACAAAAAGAGTTGTTGCCGATCAAGCGCGAAGGAAACGTCGACTACTCCGCGCTCCAGGAAGGCGCTCGGCGCGTCAAAAATCAACTTCAGGAGCAAGGCTATTTCTTTTCCGAAGTTATCCCCTTGTGCACTGTTACCCCGCCGACGCCAACCACCGTTGAAAACGGCACCGAAGAAACATGCATCAACCTGAATCCGGCAGAACTAAACGGTCATAAGGTCGATATCACCTACGACGTTCAGCTCAACCGTCGTTTGAAACTGACCGACATTCGGATTAGCGGCACCAACAAGCTCACGTTCGCGGACGTGCAGCCGGATTTGAAAACCCAGAAGGCCAGTCCAGTCGGCTTCATTCCGTTTCTCGGAGGGTACGGGCGCGGATTCACCAGCACCGCATTGCTGCAGGAGGACATCCGGACCATTACCGCTTACATGCAAAATCTCGGTTACCGGCACGCACAGGTACACGTGCTGCAAGGTATTTCACCGACTCAGGACAGTCTCATCATTACCTTCGACGTCACTGAAGGACCACTGACGCGCGTGGCTGAAATCGAGGTACGCGGCGAAAAAGCTTTCCCTGAGGATCGGCTGCTCAAGGAGATTAACACCGTCAGAGGCGCACCCTACTCGCCTTCTCAAGTGCGCGCCGACAATGACCAACTGCTTAATCTTTACGCGCGCGAAGGCTATATCGAAGCAGAAGTACGACCGTCGATTGACGATCTGCCGAGGAAGGGTGAAGACGAACAAGTCCGCGTCGTCTTCAATGTAAATAAAGAGGGGTCGAAAGGAATTGTTAATGACATCGTTATCAACGGCGTGACCGGCACCGCCGCGGTCCAGCAATCCAAGCGCGAGGCCATCATTCGCGCAATTCCCTTATCTCCCGGTGATATTCTTCGCGCCGACCGAATCAGCGAGGCCGAGCGCGCCCTTTACGTCACGGATGCATTTCGCCAGGTGCTGATCAGCCAGCAACCCGCCGGCGACCTGCCGGGCGGCGTCAAGAAGTACGACCTGATTATCGACGTCGAAGAAAAGCGGCCGCGAGTAATCGAGTACGGCGGCGGTTACTCAACCGACACGGGCGTGCTCGGGCTGCTGGAGCTGACCAACGTCAACTTCATGAACAAGCTGCGCCAGGGCGCAATTCGCATCCGCGCCAGTCAACGCAAGCAATTGATCCGGTTCGAATTTCTCGATCCGCGGTACTTTCATTACGGCAAGAAGCAATTCTCACCGTTGGCACTTTCAGCCCAGTACCTGCGCGATTCGACTATTACGCGCTTCTTTCGTTCTACTATCGACCGCGGCACGTTTGGCGTCGTGCAGCGGCTGGACGCCAAAGGCAATCCACTCGACGTCCTGGGGAACAGGGTCGGGCAACCCACGATTGACCGGCTCACGTTCAGCGTCGAGACTCAGCGAGTCCTGAGTCAAAAACTGCACAGCATCTTTTTTCTGCGTTACAACTATGAAGACGTCCGCTTGCGGAACATTGATAGTCTGGTCGTTCAACCAATTCTGCAACCTGATCAGGTAGTGCGTCTTTCGGGGTTTGGCGCATCCTTCGTCATTGATACTCGCCAGCGTTGCGAGCGCCGCCTGCCGGGCAGCATCGCGGGAGAGGACGAGACTATTCGATCGGGCGAGGTATGCCGCTATAACCAGACCGACGCGACTCGCGGGCAGTTTCTCTCGGCGGATTATCGCGTAACGGCGCGGGCGCTGGGGGGCAACACTTCGCTAATGCGGTTCGAAACGACCTACCATACTTATTACAAAGTTCAACGCGCACGAAACACGGTCTTCGCCGGCAACCTGACCCTCGGTCTAGCCAGTTTATTCAATCCTCGCGATCTTAACGGCAATGGCCGAATCGACGATTTTGATTTGCTACTTCCTATTAGCGAGCGATTCTTTTCCGGCGGTTCCACCACCTTGCGCGGGTTCGGATATGAAGAAGCGGGACCGCGCCAGGTCGTCGTGCCGCAGGGCCAGTTTCGCAACGCCAAGGGAGACATAATCGGCCTGAATCCTTTTACGGTGCCGATTGGCGGCAACGCCATGGTGGTCATGAATCTGGAAGCCCGTGTACCCGTTACCAAAGACTTGCAGGTCGTTCCGTTTTACGACGGTGGGAACGTCTTTCGCAGCATCGGTGACGTTTTTCATCCGAAGCCGATTACTCCCACAGGCAATTTCCTTGAGGATGTTAATGCGCAAAACCTGCGAGTGCGTTGGAGTCATACGGTAGGTCTTGGTTTTCGGATTAAGACACCCTTGGGCGGCGCCCTGGCAATTGATTACGGCTACTTAACAAATCCATCGAAGTTTTTAATTCCGCAAAACCTGAATACGACGCCCACGACGGCCATCTATCGCCTGCACCAGGGGCAGATTCAGTTTCGTTTCACGCAAACGTTTTGAGGAGAGGGGGAAAGGGGAACATGGCGTACTTAAGTTCAAAAACGAGTCAAGCAGCTAACCGAACGGCGACACAAGTAATCGTCCGCCTTGGTCTCTGGATTTCCTTTTCCCTTTTCCCGCTTTTCCTTTGTCCCCCGGTTCCGGGACAGACCGTCACCGACAAAATGGTCGCGAGCGTTACCAATGGCGCGCGGGTAACGCCGGATTTAATTAGCTATTCAGATCTGGTGTGGCAACTGACCCTCGAGCCCGGCCGTCCGCTGGTTGATAGACCTGCCTCGGCAGACCTCAATCACGCGTTGCGGCTGGTCGAAGATCAGCTGCTGATTCTCCAGGAAGCGCGCAAGCTGCCCACAGCCGAGACGGATAAAGCGCGGCAGGAGTTTGATGCTGAGGTAAAGAAGCTACGTGACCAGTTGGCCCAGGCCTTTGGCTCCGCGGCCCTGTTGCCGGAGCGCATGGCGCGCGTAGGTATGACCAGCGAACAATTGGACGCGATCCTACGCGACCGGGTGACCGTGGAAAAGTATCTCGACTTTCGTTTTCGCGCTTTCGTGCTGATCAGCCCGAAGGAGGTCGCCGATCGCTACAACCAGGAGTACACGCGGCTGCGAAACAGTGGCCGCATCGTACCTACTCTCGATCAGGTGAGAAGCCGGATCGAACAGGAGTTGACCGAAGAAAAGATCTCTTCAGAGATCGATAAGTTTATCGACAACCTGCGCGAGCAACCCGGGACAGAGATCGTGGTAATTAGTCCGGTCTGACGATGAAAACATCTAATGATCCTTTAGAGGCGGGCTACTGCCCGCCTACGTTGGCGTCAACGGCGGGCAGTAGCCCGCCGCTAAACACACGCGAATGAATGAAGTCCGACAAATCAATCGTCCCCGCATCGGCCTGGCGCTTTCCGGCGGCGCGGCGCGAGGCATTGCGCATGTCGGTGTGTTGCGCGCACTGGAAGAAAACGCAATTCCCGTTGACGCGATTGCCGGAGCATCGGCCGGCGCGCTGATCGGCGGCTGTTATGCCTCCGGCGTTTCGATCGCCCAGCTCGAGGCGATGGCGCGAAAGTTTCGCTGGCGTCATATGGGACGGCTTTCCTTCTCACGTCTCGGGCTCCACTCAAACGCGCGCATGGAAAAATTTCTGCGCGCCAACATGCCGGTTACCCGCTTCGAAGATCTGCGTATCCCCTTCGCCGCGATGGCTACTGACCTCCAAAGTGGCACGGCCGTCGTGATGCGTGATAGCGGCGACGTTACGTTTGCTATTCGGGCCAGTAATTGTCTGCCCGCTTTCTACGTGCCGGTGCGCGACTCCGAAGGAAGGCTGCTGGTTGACGGCGGCCTGGTAGCAAACCTGCCGATCAGTCACACCCGAGATCTGGGCGCGGACATAGTGATAGCAGTTGACGTCGGCGCCGACGGCGCCAGGTTCATGAAGCGGCCGCGCACCGCACTGGGCGTTCTCACCCAGGTGTTTGTCGCGGTAGAGCGCATAGTCTCTAACCAGGAGGCCGCAAAGGCCGATCTAATTATCACCCCAAAGGTCGGTCACATTCGCTGGGATGAAACTCGGCGAGCCGAAGAATTCCTGAAAATCGGATACGAGGCGGCGCTGGAATCGATGGATCAAATCAAGAAACTGATTGAGCGAAAAACTCTCCTGCTCAACAGCGCGGCCTAGATCTGACACGACCTCTCGGAATTCGGCCCCCATTCGCCCTTTAATTCAGGTAACGGATTGAACTGAAACGGTTGCTCGGCGGACTCTGGTGTCCCATGAAAATCTCTGAGAGATCGAGATTCGAGTTTTTCTTTGCGCCTTTGCGCCTTTGCGTGAGTTATGTTCTCGCAAAGGCGCCAAGGCGCAAAGTTCGCATTGCGATTTCCACCCTACTTCTAATCCTAATCTCATTCGGCGTATTCCTGATTCATTCATATCGTTCGTACGCAAGGATGGTCGACGATCGCCTGACGCGTGGTTATTTGACCAGCCGCGCCGGCATTTACGCGGCCCCGCGAATACTGCGCACGGGACAGAAATTCTCTCCGGATGGACTGGCGGCGGCCCTGCGCCGCGCGGGTTATGTCGAGAGTGAAGACGCCAGCGAAGTCTGGAACGGCAGTTTTTCAGTCGCTGACGCCGCGGTGGAAATCCGCCCCAACAACAACGGCGGCTATCCTTCAGTTGTCCGAGTTACTTTTGATCCCGCCGGCCGCATCGCCGCGATGACGGGCGACGATATCGGTCTGGATTCATTTACGCTGGCGCCCGAATCACTCACCAATGACGCAGGCATGAAGAGCGGCGCGCGCAGTCAAATTAACTTTAAAGACATCCCACCGGTTTTGGTCCAGGCAATCACTTCGATCGAGGATCGGCGTTTCTTTGATCACCATGGCCTCGACGTGTTCGGACTGACGCGGGCGCTGCTCCGCAACGCCGGTGACGAACGCATGGGTCAGGGTGGCTCGACCATTACTCAGCAGCTTATCAAAAATACTTATCTGACCCCTGAGCGAACGCTGCGACGAAAATACGCCGAGGCCATGCTGGCATTCACACTGGAGCGGCGGCTGTCGAAGGGAGATATCTTTGCGCTCTACTGCAATGAGATTTATTTAGGGCAACGTGGCGTGGTCGCGGTGCGTGGTATCGATCAGGCGGCGCACATCTTCTTCGGAAAAGAGTTAAAAGATCTTTCGCTTTCGCAAGCAGCCACCATAGCCGGCATGATACAGAGTCCAGCGCGCTATTCACCAGTTCACCACGGCGATGCCAGTCGCGCGCGGCGCAATACGGTGCTCGGCACAATGGTGCGCGATGGCTTCATTTCTTTGAACCAGGCGACGGCTGCAGCGAATGACCCATTGACTCTGGCGGATTTCGATCCGGCGAGGGAATCAGTTGCACCCTACTTTGTCGATTATGTAAACCGAGTGTCGGAAGCCCGCGCGTCAGCAAGGGCCCCCTTGGATATTGAATTGCCTGCGAAGGGGAATGAAGAAGCGGGCAAGCTGCCCGCTCCTACAATTACCACGCTCGATCTCGATTTGCAGCGCCTTGCCACCCAGGCAATCCAACTACAGCTTGAACGTCTGGATAAGGTTTACAAACCGCGGGGACTAACTCCGCAGGTCGCTCTCGTAGCGCTCGATCCCCGGACCGGCAACATCCTGGCGATGGTCGGCGGCAGGGACTACGGCGAATCACAACTTAATCGCGCAACTGATGCGCAACGCCAGCCGGGCTCGGTCTTTAAGCCCTTCGTTTATGCCGCCGCGCTTGAGAGCGGCATGTCGCCACTGCGGATGTTCAGAGACGCGCCGCAGGAATTTACTTACGCCGGCAAATTGAAATATCGACCCAACAATTACGGCGGCGGGTTTTCCATGCGCGATGTGACGATGCGCACTGGCTTGATTAAATCGCTCAACGTCGTCACCGTCGATGTGGCCATGCAAACCGGCTTGGCAAGAGTAGCGAATACCGCCCAGCGGTTTGGTTTGCCGCGGCCGAACCCTTACCCGGCCCTGGCTTTGGGAACAACGGAAGCGACACCTCTACAGATCGCAGCGGCCTATGCGGCCTTTGCCAACGGCGGAAGAAATATTCAACCGAATGTCATTGATGACGCGAATCAAGCGGCGCAAGGTGATCGAATGAATCCGCAAATAATTCAGCCCGCATCCGCTTATGTCATCACAGACATGTTGGCAGGCGTCATCGATCACGGCACTGCGCGCGCCGCCCGCGGCGCGATAAAGAACACAGCCACTGCAGGTAAGACCGGGACTTCGCGCGATGGTTGGTTCGTCGGCTATACGCCGAATCTGGTATGCGCGGTTTGGATTGGCTTTGACGATAACCAGCAGTTGGGATTGACGGGCGCGGAGGCGGCGCTGCCGATTTGGACCGACTTCGTAAAAACTTCTGTTGATTTGCGACCTGAACTGGGCGGCAAATCATTTGTTCAACCCGACGGTGTCACGATTGTCGCAATCGATCCCGAAACCGAAGAATTAGCCACCGGCCAGTGCCCGCAACATGAACTGGTGGCCATCGCAACGGCGCAGGCACCCACTTCGGAATGTTTCCGACATAGCATCTATTTTGCTTCTCCCGACGACGTCAAAGAGGAAGTCCCGGTTATCGCGCGATCGGAAACTCCTCGATCGATTAAACCTTCGCGGAAGTATTCATCGGGAGAGTTTGCTCTTTTGCGGGACACGCGCGCTGAAACTGACAAGCGCGGTCGAAGTGTGCTGGTGAACGAGATGAAGGTCGCAGGGAGATAGCCAGTTCCACCCGTCTTCGCTCCGTCAGGAGCGAGATGTTTATAGCAGTCGCGAACCATAATGAAACTGAGCCCCTTTAGGGGCGAAACGTTACCGACCAGATGGACTCACGTTACGCTCCTAAAGGGGCTCATAGAATTTCTTGATTGCTTTCGAAGCTATAAACATTCGGCCCCTACGGGGTCGTAAGAGTTTGAGCACCGGTCTCTGGACCACCGGCTTAGTATCCTTCCCAGCATCTACACCTTCTCCAAAATCACCTGCGCAATCGCGTGCTCAGTGGTGTGAGCAATCGAGATATGCGCTGAGGTTGCGCCCGTCTGTTCATACAGTTCGAGCGCGCGGCCGTGAAATGAAATCACCGGCGCGCCCGACTCCTTTGACGACACTTCCACGTCCTGCCAGCCGATACCGCCGCTCCAGCC
>JAWWPL010000516.1:0-3172 GCA_033850605.1 Blastocatellia bacterium
TTGGCTGAAGCCTTCGCCAGTCTTACCGAGTCACAGGTCAAGCGTGGCGAAGGAGAGGAAACCGATATGCTGCGGGCGCGCTCAGCAGCCCGGTCGCGCCGCGATGAATTAGAGCAGGCCCGCCTGACTGAATCGGTAGCAATGAGCCAGTTGCGAATTCTTACCGGCGTCGACTTCTCGACTCACATCGTGGTGGTCCGTCTAACGTCGAACGTGCCGGCGGCCGGTGACTTTCTCAGCTATACGGAAGAATCGATTGGGCAGCGGCCGGAGCTCGCGCAAATCGAAGCGCTAAAGCGAGCCGCACTCGAGGATAAGCGCGCGGCCAAGCGAGAGTTGCTTCCGCAGATGACTTACACTCTAAATGGCGGTTTTGACGCGGCAAACTTTGCGCCGCTCAAGCGCTATGCGGGTGGAGCGGCCTTTGTTTCGGTCGGCATTCCGATTTTCAATTTTGGCGCTAGCCGGAGCCGCGCAACTCAGGCGCAGTTACGCGCTCAGTCCTTAGGTCTGGAAAAAACTTATATGACCCAGCAACTGAAGCTGGAGTTCTATGCGGCGCGCGCGGGAGCTTTGTCGGCACTGGAACGAATCAGAGAGTCAGCGGCAGCAGCCAGGTCGGCACAGGCCAGCCTGGATCTCGTGTTTGATCGCTATCGCCAGAAGAAATCCACGCTGCTGGAAGTAATCGATGCGCAAAGTAATTATTCCACGACGCGTTTGTCCTACTACCAGGCAATTGCGGACTATCGTTTATCGCGGGCCCGTCTGGAAGTTGATCCGACACAGAAGCTAAACGCAAACATCGCCCCTCCACCCGCGCCCACGACCGCGACGGAGTGTGCTCTCTCCCGCGCGCAGGCGCCCGAGATCGGCGGTTTTCGTTTGGGCATGACCAAAGATCAGGTAAGGGCGTTGGTGCCAGCAATGAAGGCCGGTCCCGCCAACGAGTTCGGCGTTGAGCACGCTGAGCTTAAGTCTGTTGACCTCGGGAGTCTGCCGGCGGCGCGTGATTTCTTCGACGGCGTGCAAGGCGTTTCATTGGAATTCACAGACGGGCTGCTTTCGTTTATCCGCGTCTTCTATCCGGTGACGAGCAAGTGGGAAAGCAAGGACGAGTTTCTCACTGTGATGGCGCCGAAGTTTAACCTGCGCGGCAACTGGAAGCCATTCTATGATTGGCAGAACAAGGACGTACGCGATGCGGAAGATTTGAGAGACTTGGGGATCGAGTGCAGCGGGTTTCGCTTGAGCGTGGGCATCGGGAACGAAGGACTCGGCGGCGATCAGACACCGCATTACGAGTTGGACGACCTGCTGGCAGCTCAAACCGTCAGGGCGCGCGAAACCAAAAAGAGCAAGTAGAGATCGCCGATCAGCGCGGAGGATTAACGAACTTTCAAAGGCGAAAGAAATCCTTCATCCGCCTTAACAGGTCCCCCTTATGATGGCGCATGCGCGCCTGCATCGCTTCTTCGTTCAAGCCTTCGCGGGCTGCATCCAACTCGACGCGACGGCGGGCCAGCTGTTCCGAAATGTCTTCCGCGATCTCCGGCCGTTGCTTCAGAATATCGTTGAAACCGTCTTTGTCCAGGCGATAGCACTCCACATCAGTGAGAGCTATGACGGTTGCCGAACGCGGCTCTCCGGTCATCATCCCCATTTCGCCAAAGAAATCACCCTGGTGCAGGGTGGCGATTTGTTCGCTGAGATTACCTTCGATTGCGACGCGCACTTCGGCGTCACCGCGAATAATCAAGTAGAGCCAATGAGCCTGGGCGCCCTGGCGAGTCATTGCCTCACCCCGCACAAAAGGAGCCACCCGCAGCCGGTCAGCCAGCGAAAGTCTCTCTGCATCGGTGAGCGATTGGAATAACGCAACCCGCTTGAGCGCGGCTACCCGTCTCTCGACTTCTTCATTTCGTTTACGATCGGATCTCGACTGATCTTCTTCGGTGAGGAATAGCGAGTGTGCGGGAATCGAAAGCGGGATGTCGGCCCGGCGCAGAGCAAAATAAATCCGCGTGCGCACTATCGAGTTGGTAGGATCATCAACGGCCAAATCGGTCAGCCAGTAACGCACGGCATAGCTGCCAAAGCTCTCTTTGAAATCCATCAGGACGCAGTTCGGCGGCGGCTCAAAGGCGATGTTGGGAATCGGCTCAGCGCGTAAAGCAGTCTCGACAGCGGCAATCACATCCGACGGCGAATATCGAAAGTCGACATTGAAATAAACCCACTGTCGATGTTGCCGCGGCTGTCCGGCGCGACGGCCGAGAACGGTTACCTGCGATTTCATTAACGCGCTGTTAGGGATCACGAGCGTGTCCCAATTCCGCGTTTCTATCGATGTGTGCCGCCAACGGATATCCCTGACCAAACCCTCCTGGCCGTCGAACTTGATCCAATCGCCCACGCCGATGGTGCGCTCCATTTGCAGCGCCATGCCGCCCATCATGTTACCCAGCGTATCCTGAAATGAAAGCCCGATGACGGCAGTGAGAACGGCTGAGGTAGCGATTATACCGGTCAGATCTACGTCTCTGGAAAGAATCGTTATGGCGACAACTATATAGCTGAGCGCGAGTAACAGATCGCGCATAATACGCGGCGGTTTTAGGCGCAGGGCTTCGAGAAAGACTTCGAAAATGAAGACACTGGCAACATTGACGAGCGCGATCCACTCAAGGAAACACGCCACCCACCTGATCCATTTGTAAAAAGGACTCGCCGGGTTTAACCCCGAGGAAACCAGCGCGGCGGCAACGATCAGCCCCACCAGGGCGAAAGCGAAAAGCAGGACCGCCGTGCGAATGCGCATCCGCTCCGTCGGCCTCAGAACGAAAAGCACAGCAGCGCCGACGATGAAGAAGATAACAATCCAGGGAAAAGCTGCCGCCATCCCTGAAGCATTCTGTAGCTGTTGCCAGAAGTTCATTATCAGTCAGGACTAATTTTGCCGGGTATCCAAAAGCGACCGAATTTTAGCACGGGGTCAGGCTTTGACGACGGAATCGACACAAACGACTTGAAGTGCGCCTGCAGAGCGGAGACGGCGCTTTATGTCCGACAAACTTCAGGAAACTCTGAACAAGTACTTGGTTTGGTGTGATTTCGTGGATCCGCTTTGGCAAAGCAGCAAAGAATCGATCCACGAAATTACACGAACCAT
>JAWWPL010000529.1:0-16403 GCA_033850605.1 Blastocatellia bacterium
ATCGAGGCGTCGGATGCCACCCAGCATCTCCTCAATAGCAACAGCCAGCCTTGGCCTGTCTTCCGGGTGGACTACATCCAGCCACTCCGTGCGGAGTGAGTCGCGCTCTACCAAGGGCACCCCGAGAATGCGATAGATTTCGTCAGACCACGTGATGCGCCGCGTTTCCAGGTCTCGGTCCCAGTGTCCGACGTGAGCGATACGTTGGGCCTCTTCCAATCTGCGCCGGCTTTCTTTCAGGGCTTTCTCAGCTCGCTTCAGGTCTTCGATGTCGGTTGATACGCCGTACCACTTGAGGAGGTTTCCCTGCTCGTCTCGCAGCGGAGCAGTGCGAACCAGGAACCAGCGATATTCTCCGTCAGCCCGCCGTATGCGCATTTCACTCGCGGAGGGCTTCTCAGCGTCCATGTCCGCGCGCCACTTTTCCATCACACTTGGAAGGTCTTCAGGATGAACTATACGATTCGTATCCTCAATTCCCCGTTCCCCTGTATAGTGCAGCCAACGCTGATTGACGAAATCCACGACGCCGTCCGGCCGAAGGGTCCAGGCCATGGTGGGAATTGTGTCGATGATAAGTCGAATGCGATCTTCGCTACGGCGCAATGCATCTTCGGCCTGCTTGCGCTCGGTGATATCCCGGGCGATCGCAATCTTCGTCCCGTCGGAAAGATGGACGACAGCACAAGCAGCATCAATAACCCGCCCGTCCCTCACCCTGATTTTGAGATCGACCCATTCACCGGTCGCTGCGGCAACAAAGTCCAGAACTTTCTGGCGGTACGTTAGGTCGGGATACGCCTCAGCAAATATGTCCACACTTTGATCCTGTAATTCTTTCAGCGTCCATCCTATTGTGCGCTCCCACTCTGGATTGACCAGCTTGACGCGGCCGTCTTCGCCAACGAAGCCTATCAACACTGGGATATTGTCAAATATCTTTTCCAGCACCTCCTTTTCCTTTTTTAGTTCCTCTTCAGCGAGCTTGCGCTCGGTGATGTCTTGCGCGATGCCGAACGTTCGCTGTGGCTGACCCAGTTCGTCGCGGATCACGTCGCCCTGACTGTGGATGTAGCGCACCTCCCCGTCGGGGCGCACGATACGGAATTCCACCTCGAAGTGTTGGCCCGTCCGCACCGCCTCATTGCGCTCCTGATGCACACGCGCGCGATCATCCGGGTGAATAAGTTCGCATGCGCGGGACAGCCTAATGCTGTCTTGCGGCTGCAGACCGAGAATGCGGTAGTTCTCGTCCGACGCAATAATGACGCCCGTTTTCAGGTCATGCACATAGTGTCCGACGTGAGCAATCCGCTGGGCTTCTTTCAATAGCCATTGACTTTCTTCAAGAGCGAGCTCTTTTGCGTGGAGCAAAATCTCAGCACGCTTTCGCTCCGCGATCTCATTTCTTAGTTCCTCATTCGTTGCTGCAAGTTCCTTAGTTCTCTTATCGACCCGATTTTCGAGCTCCTCGTTGAGTCTCTTTATTTCAGCTTTGGCTTGTATCAACTCCGGAGTTTCAATGACCTCCCATACCCCTTGCCGTCTTGCGATTGCAAACTGGTGTGCCTGCACCACGTCGAGTACCTCACTAGCTCCGCTCTTCGCCAGCGGATAGGTGCATATCACGGTCATAGACTGATCGGTAATCCAATCGTTGACCTGCTTTTCGTAGGCGAAAAAGTCGTTCCAATCCTTTTCAGCCAGCCAGAACGTATCCGCCGAAACTCGCAGTCCTTCGTACCCTCGCGCCAATGCGCGTTTGAGTTTTGCGTCCCATCCGTGCTTTGCCCTCTCTAAATTCAACGCATGTTGTTCGAAATACCAGTCATGACCGCTGAGGATTTCGATGTTCTCATCCGCGAGGTGGCGGTCGAGATCGGGAATAGCTTGTGCCAACGCCCCTTTTGCATCTTCCAGTGTGATTAGCTCGGCGTCCGATACCACCCACAGACAGAACTCTCTGCTTTCCAATCCGGCCTTGAAGTAGGGGATTAGAGTGTCGAGTAGATCCTGTTTCGTCTCGTAGAAGTGACAGAAGTGCGTGCCCCAGGGTACGTCGCCGACCACGCTGATGCCGGAGTTCCTGAACTCTGTCGCTATGGTGTTAACCTCCAACGATTATTGGGCCCGTTCCCACCAAGGTAGTTGTTGAGGGGAGATCTAAAAATCTTCGCCGGGGTATTTCTTGCTGGCTCTGGGTCAGTCGCAATAGGAGCTGGCGGACCACCCGGACGGATTGCGCATACTGTAGGCCCGTCTTGCGCTCATGTCGAGAATATTCTTCTATGAATAACGGTAGTACTTAAGGAAAGAACCAAGGCTAATTGGGCAGAGGATATGCTTTGCCTCAATTGTCGCTGCCAGGTATCTTGAGATTTTTGGGCCTCTCACTCAGTTGCTCCGTGTAACGCACGTGTAGCGCGGAGAATTGGGAATCGTGCGCTAACCACTGTACCTCTACCGGCAGACCCGTTGATCTCAATGTTCCCTCCGACCAGATGGACTCGCTCTCGCATCCCCAGAAGGCCAAGTGTGTGTTGGCCCGACTTCTCATCGTCCGTGATTCCGCGCCCGTTGTCACTGATCGTCAAGATCAATTTGCCGTCGTCCTCATTCATCTGAATGTTGACCTTCGTCGCCTGGGCATGACGCAGGATGTTGGTCAACGCTTCCTGAGAGATGCGAAAGACGGCTGTCGATTGCTCTCGACTCAAATCAATGTTGTCGAGAATGCAATCGCACTGAACAATGATCCCCGTCCGGCCTTGAAACTGTCGTGCCTGCCAATCAATTGCTTCAGGTAACCCCACCTCATCCAGAGCGAATGGCCGCAACTCCGAGGCGATTCTTCTGACCGTGCCAATCGTGGTATTAGTCAACCTCAACATCGCCTCTATCTTCTGCCGCAGCTCCTGGAGTTGTGGCCCATTGCCCGCTTCGGAGAGTCCTTCGTCAAAACCCTCCAGGTCCCATCGCAAACTTGTTAGTGCCGCCCCGAGTTCGTCATGAACCTCACGTGCGATGCGAGTCCCTTCATCTTCTCTGGTGGCTTGAAGCCTTGCAGACAGGGCCCGCAATTGTTCGCTGGTGGCTTTGAGCTTCTCCTCTGTCTGTTTGCGCTCGGTAATATCTTCGGCAATTCCAGTGACCCGATAGACACGACCTGCCGCGTCTTTTATGGGGAAACCACGATCCCTGATCCAGCGCATCGATCCGTCCGGCCGCACGACACGATACTCAACTTCAAAACCCTCGTCCTGATATCGTTGATTTGCTTCAGCCACTCGGGCACGGTCTTCAGAGTGAATCGCATCGATAAAGGAGTGCGGGTCTCGATAGAGACTTTCGCATGTTCGCCCCCAGACGCTCTCGTACGCGGGGCTAATATAGAGCAAGGTGAATAGCGGGGCGCCGAAAGCACCGCTGCTCATCCAGAAAACTTCACGGATGTTCTCGGCGATCTGACGGAAGCGCTGTTCGCTCTCACCCAATGCCGTGGTCCGCTGAGCGATTCTTTTTCTGAGCATGCGATTCCAGCCAACCAGGCCCGCTATGAGCAGGATCCCCACGGCCGCCGCATAACCCGCGTAGGTGAGGTAACGCCCATACCGGTTGAGAGTGCGGCCAAACCATTTCTCTTCGATTTGCTTCAGCTCGTCTGGTCCGATGGCGGCGAAGCCTTCGGACACCGTGCGCAGCGTGGCCGCGTCACCTTTACGGACGGCCCGTCGGAGTCCATCTCGGAATATCGGCGCCGAATGCCGAAATTTTTCGTCGATGCCCGCTTTGTTTAGAAGATAAAGCGCCGACGGGTCATCGACCACAAAGACGTTGATTTTTTGCTGCTTCGCCGCCTGGATAATCGCATCGTTACTTTGAAACATGATCAGGGTCGTCACCCCGTTCGCCTTTAGTTGGTCAATATGTTGGTCCCCAGTCTTGACCCCGACCGGAAATCCTTTCAGCGACTCAAGGTCCGAGATGCCGGATATGTCGTGGCGAAAATAGATCGACGCTTCAATCGCGGTATACGGCGGAGTGAAATCAAAGTAGGCTTCACGCCCGGTCGTCTCGACGATGCAGTCGATCACATCGAACTCGCCCGCGCGCATTCGCCGCACCGCTTCGCCCCAGTCCATCGCCTGCATCTCAACCTTGATTCCAGTCTTCTTTTCCCAAGCGCGCCATTGATCGATCAGGAGGCCCTGCAACACGCCGTCGTCCGATTGAAACGAGTAGGGCGCGTAGGCATTGTCCATTACCACCCGGATTGTTCGCGGGGTTGAAACTGGCGTCTGCGCCACCACCCAGGGCGAAACCAATGCCAGCGAAAAAATGAGCAGGCGCGGTATCCTTCGGCCGTCGCCAATCAACGAACGAATCTGAGTCCTGAAGTGGTATTTGAACCACAGGAGGGAGAACGCCATCGCGAGTAAGCTTTGCTTGAATACACCGGACCATACGCGGCCGGCAAGACTGATCGTCGCATATACGCCCGGCATCGCGATCAAAATGGGCCGAGCCACCAGACCGTATTTGTAAGAGCCGGGCATTACCAAGTCCGAGGTCATTTCAACGTTCCAAGCTAGTTAAGAGCTGCAAACGTCCATTCGTCAACCGTAGACGAGCAATAAATATTTGTAAATGAAAAGAGTATCAGGAGAACAAGCCAGATCGCTTAACGGCGTCCTGCCAAAAAACGCTGCCATCACCCTCTGCGCACTATGAGAGCGATGGCTGGTTGAGGCCGGCGCCTCTTATTTTGCATGCGCGTGGGGATCGGTGATATAAGCCGTGAGGGGCGGCACCCCTCACGCTGTGCGGAGCGTCGCTTTCCGGCGGGGAAGCCTCTGGGGGTCGCAGACTCGCCGACTTCCCCGCTTTTATTGACTCACCAAATAGTCAGTTACTGTCCGAAAAAGGTTAGACAATCTTTCGACAAGTTTGTGCAACTGCGTGAGCGTTTCGTGAATCTTATAGTCGGTTATTTGATGCGATGTGATTAGTGACTACGTCAAGGTAGTTGCCTTTAGTTCGGGAAATACCCGGTCCGTGTTATTCGCTCAAAAAGCCTCGCGCATCCCGGCAGTTTCAATAATGTATCTGAACATTCGAGGAGTATTTATGATGAAGTCTATCAGAAAGTTTTCACCCACCGTTATTGCAACGCTGGCGCTCATTTTTGCGCTTTCCGCTTTCTCTTTTGCGAAGCCAGATAAGAGCAGTTTCCCCAATATCAAGATTAGTAACTTTGGAAAAATGGACGAAAATTTTTATCGCGGGGCCCGGCCGAGTTCGGAAGACCTTAAGGGCCTGGCGGCACTCGGCATCAAGACGGTCATTGACTTGACGGACAATTCCAGAGAGCGCGAGCAACCTGCCGTTGAAGCCGCGGGAATGCGTTACGTTAATATTCCCATCGTTGATAAAGCGTACCCCAGCATGGAACAAGCGAACGAGTTTCTGAAGGTCGCAAACGATCCAAAGACCGGTAAGTTCTACGTGCACTGCGCGGGCGGACGGCACCGCACCGGCATGATGGGTGCGATTTACCGTTTCAATCACGATCACTGGAACTATGACCAGGCGTATGCCGAGATGAAACAGTTCGACTTCTACACCAGCAATGGTCATGGAAAACAGCTAGATTTTGTTCAGGACTACTGGCAGGGATTTCAGGCTAAACAGGCCAATGCGGCAGCCACTCGCTAAGGCAAAATAACCAAGTCATGATCACGGGTCGCTTCGAGTGGAGCGGCCCTTTTCATTTGCGATCTGGAAAGAGCCTGTTAGCACTGGAAACGCGGGTGCCCTCGCCCGCTATGGGCCCGAAGCGCGAACAGTTATAGCGTCAAGACGGTTTGCGATGGGCGCGCGCCCGCGCTCCCCGTATTAGCTTGCCTCTTCCGGCCATACCACTTTCCGGGTGAGGCAGGCGCATCTTGTCTTCACCTCCAATTACATTTGGCAGCCTACGGCCATTTCCTCCTTCCCGTAATTCCCAGGAGGTGCTGGGGCGAAGTTTGAGCTCCTTGCATTTTTCTAACAGTTTGCTTGCCTTCAAAAATCAGACAAGTAATGTCACTTAGTTTGCTGGTAGTGTGAACGATTCCCCCTTTCGAGCTGCCCCCGCAGCCATTATTCGAGAAAACACCGCTGAGCGCAAAACGGTTCGATCAAGGTGTGATCTCTTCTCTCCCGGACAGGAGTCTTATCGTGCATGCAATAACCAGGAAGCGTTGGTTTTTGATACTGACCAGCCTTTCAATTGTCGCCGTTCTTTCGTTCCAAGCTTTCTCGAGCGCTAAGCTCAAAAAAAGACAGCATGGCAGTAAGTCTAAGGCCGTACTTTGGCGCCACCCCGGCAACATCCGGAATCGCGATCTTTACTACGGGCCGGGCTCGAAAAACCTTGCGCCGGTGCCGCCATTCCGTTTCCTCAAGGAAGATAAGCAAGGCGGCATGCCGAAGTTCGACGTTGAAGACGCTCGCGGCGTGAAATGGCGCGTCAAGCTCGGCCCGGAAGCGCAGGCGGAGACAGCCGCGAGTCGTTTGGTTTGGGCCGTCGGCTATAACGCTGAAGAGTCATACTACCTGGATCGAGCGCGCATTGATGGCTTGCGCAAATTGTCGCGCGGGCAACAATACGTTAATGGTGATTCAGTCCGCGGCGCGAGGTTTGAGCCGCGTCGGAAAGACGTCGAGCGAGGCAAGGAATGGGGCTGGTCAAAGAATCCATTCAAGAATACGCGCGAGCTAAACGGACTGAAGACGATGATGGTGCTGCTGAACAATTGGGACACGTTCCAGAAGAACAATAAAGTCCTTCACGATAAGAACTCAGGTGAAGCGAAATATACCGTCACGGACCTGGGCGCTACCCTGGGCGCGGTCGGCGGATTGGGTAGCCGTCGTTCAAAGAGCAACGTGCAGGACTTTGAGCGCCGCCGAATGGTGGGCAAGGTTGACGGCGAGAAGGTGAAGTTCAACTACGACGTGAAACCAAAAAAGCTCGGCTTGTTGAGCATCGTCTACCCGCCCTATTTTTTCCGGCAGCGTAAAGCGACGAACACCATGCAGAAGGTGCCCGTGGGCGATGCCGCATGGATCGGTTCACAGCTGGCACAGTTATCCGACGATCAACTGCGCGATAGCTTTCGCGCCGCGGGCTATGATCGAGCGACCACCGAAAAGTATGTGCGCGCCCTCCGGGGTCGAATAAATGAACTCAACCGATTACCCGAGGGTGCAGCTGCCGTGAGACCCCGGAGAACGAGATAGTGATTAAAGTCAGTGAATAATTACGAGTTTCGTGTTTAGTTCGTGTGGCTTCGTGGATCGTTCCTTTTGTCCAGGGAAACAAAGACGATCCACGAAGTCACACGAACCAACACGAACCAAAATAGATCCGACTCGAGATAGTCGTGACTTTTGAGGCAAAGCCGAGTGGCCGAGTGGCCGAGTGGCCGAGTGGCCGAGTGGCCGGATACTAAGTTACCACTGCATACCTAGTTTCCAGAGTTACCGCTCTCATCTCCTAATGTGATCCTCATCACACTTAGATCGCGTGATCACTTAATCTTTACTAAGGTTTTCATGAATTACACCGCGCGACGCGCTCTCGATCGAAGCGGCTTCGGGATTCTTGCATACTGAGTACTCACCAGCCTTGACGTCCCCAAGGGTCGGCTCGAACAGACAGCTTCATCTGCTAAGTCTAATTATTTGTCGACTTACTTTGGCTTCGCAGGTTCGTGCGCTCCATGGCACGGCTGTTGTAATGGTAGAGCACGAACGCAGGACAATTTAAGCAAGAGACAGAGCAAGGAGCCCCAGAAAATGATTAGCATGATTTCAGCCAGCACCGCGACACCGCAAAATCGAATCAGCACCACTGAGTTGGTGGCGTCGATGATGCACAAACTCTCGCCCGAGCTTATCAACACGATTTGCTCGCTGGGCGTTGAGAATCGCTATTCGGCGATGGACAATTACGCGGACTTTTTAACTGGCGCCTCGATGAATCCAACCAGTTCCACTACCGAGCTCGGCGTTAATGCCACTCGCAAGTGCATCGAGGAATGGGGCGGCGACCCTTCGCAGATTGGCTTGCTGATTGCGGCCACCAACACTCCCGACCAGATGCTGCCCTGCCTCGCCTCTGAAGTGATGGCGCGAACGCACGGTCTGCTGCCGCGCTCTTTGAGCACCGTCAGCATGCAGTCTCAAGGCTGCTCAGTGATGCTGAAGTCAGTCGAAGTTGCCCAATGGTATCTGGCGGCGAACCCCGGAAAAATGGCAGTCGTGCTGATGTCTGAAGCGCACACGCCTTATGTAGCTCCGTTGCTTCGCGACGAATACCACGGTTTTCGCGAAATCGCGCGCATGCGCAAGAATGGCAAAATCAACGATAGCGAGTTCGAGCAGCAGCGCACCGAGACCACGCTGGTTATCCAGTCGATGCTGTTCGGTGACGGCGCAGTGGCGTTGCTCCTGGGTACTGACCAGGCGGGCAAACCAACCTTCGGCCCAATTTCGCACCTGACCAACGACAACCCGGACGACGTGAATCTGTTGTCCATGGTCAGCAATTCCACTCACCCCGCGCTGAATGGCAAGCCGCAGTACTTCATGAGGCCGGCGGTTCCTACCCGTGGCGCGCACTACGCGGTCACGACTGTCAACGACGTCCTGGATAATCCGATGTCGCCCGTTTCCGACATGAGCCAGGTTGACGATTGCTTGATTCACACCGGCAGCAAGAAAATTCTCGACGGCGTCTGCTCGCAGCTTCATCTCGATTCAGATTCAACCAAGGTCGAGAAGTCTTACGACGTGCTGGAAAACTTCGGCAACTTGTCGAGCGCTTCCACCGGGTTCATGCTGGCGGGAAAGAAAGAGTGGGCCGGTCCGGCAATGGTTGTAGGCTTCGGCGTAGGCTTTACGGCAAGCGCAGGCCTGATGAGCGTTAACTAGAGACTCCACCGACAAAAACAGTATTCAACTACGAAAGGGAAAAGCCATGACGAGTTCAATTACAGCCACAACGCACCGAACGATTGGAACTTACGACCGTCGCTCAACGAGACGATCAGATGAAGCTCCGATGGTCATAACTCGTCTTTCCGGCTGGATCGACGTTGGCGAGCTCAAGTCCGCAGCCCCGGCGTGGATCGTCCCAACGCGCATGAACGCGCCGGCGCGATAGTCCGAGGCAACTGGAAACTGCGACCCCCGACGCAGGAGCCTCATGCGGAACTCAAGAGAGCCTGAGTGCCAGGCAAATCGAAGCGAGGTCATTTGGGAGCGGGGTATGGATTTCGATAGTCTCGGAGAAATAATAGCAACTCGTAGACTTCACTTTGTCGACGAAGGCGATCATACGAGAGCGGTCAGTGTGTTCATCGGCAAGCCTCAACAGTCAAATGGCTCGTCTGAATATCAATGTCCATTCCAGGTAATTGGAATCGGAAGCCAGAACACACAAGTGGCCCGCGGTCACGATTCCATCCACGCCTTGCAGGCAGCCTTCGTACTAATCTCTGCAAATTTGCGCAATCTGAATAACGAACTGGGTGGAAAGCTGATGTGGGAGGGCACGCACACAGGCGAGCTCGGATTTCCCTAGCTCACTCACGTGGTCAAAAAGTGTGTCGGCAACCTCTGGGGCACTAGCCCGACCGTCAGGGAGGGCTCTCACTAAGCCACTCGGAGGCCTCCTTTACGGTCGGGTTAATGCCCCGCACTGCGAGCCGGAGCGATGGGCAATTACCGCACAACCAAGGCGCGTTTCACGCCGGTAGACCCACTTCATTCCAAAACCCGCGCAATAGTTCCTATCACCTGATCAAAATCGAAGGGTTTGCCGATAATGCCGGCAACCAAATCCTGTTCGCCGGAAGGCGGCTGGGCCGTCGCGCCATAGCCGGTAACGAGCACTACCGGCAATCCAGGGTGAGTCTTGCGAATGGCTCGGGCTGTTTCCCAACCGTCCATCTCAGGCATCGCCAGATCAGTAAACACCAAATCAAAGTCGCCAGTGGAGACTTTCTCAAGTGCCTCGCGCCCACCCTCGACCGTCACAACCCTATGATCCAGATCCTCAAGCATCTCGGCCAGCGTTTCTCGAACGAACTCTTCATCATCGACGACCAAAACCGATAGTGAAGTAGTGCTGTTATCCGGTTTAATCACTTCGAGGGCTATCCCAGTCTGCTCAGCGTACGGCAAGTCGATATAAAAGGTGGTACCCTTTCCAGGTTTCGAGTCGACTGAAAACAGCCCCTGATGACGTTCGATAATGCCGTAACTCACAGCCAGGCCGAGGCCGGTTCCGTGGACGCCTTTAGTGGTATAGAAGGGCTCGAACACGCGTTCGCGTACCTCTTCTTTCATGCCGGTGCCGGTATCCGCGAATCGTAACCTCAACCGCTCATCGTTTCGCTCACCGCAAATCGTTAGCTTGCCGCCGTGGGGCATGGCGTCAACGGCATTGACGATCAAATTCACAAAGACTTCTCGCAATTCAGAGGCGTTGCCGAGGGTATACAAACCGTCGTCGGCATTCAGGGTTACGTCAAGATTCGAGCCTTCGGCGCGCGCTTCGTTCTGCCAGCGAGTGCGGGTGATCTCGATCGCGTCGCGCAGCAGGCCGCCAACGTCGAGCAGCTCCAATTCAGCAGCCACGGATTTGCGCGCGAATGTTTGAATGCGCCGCACCGTCGCCGCTGCATCTTCGGCGGCGGTTATGATGATCCCAAGACTGCGAATCAAATCGTCATCTTTCACGCGGCGGAGAATCAGCTGGGCTCGGCCCAGAATTGCCGCCAGCGAATTATTGAAATCATGAGCCACGCCTGAAGCCAATTGACCCAGCGCGCGCAGCTTGTCGGCTCGGGCGGCTCGATCTCTCTCCTGCTTCTGTTCGGTAATGTCATGCGCGATACCCAGCACGCCAGTAGTCTCTCCGTCGACCACAATCGGCGCGCTGTTTACCGAGACATAGCGGACACTGCCATCTCTCGCGATATAACGTGATTCGTAACTCTGCGCTTCGCCACAGAGCGCCTCGGCAAAACCTGTCCTCCGCATCTCGCGATCGTCTTCATGCGTTCGCTCGAGAAAATGGTGACCGATAATGTCATCCACTTCATAACCGGTCACGTCGAGCATCGCCTGATTACACCACTTGTAATTACCTTCTTTGTCCAATGCATAGATAGCTTCGCGGGCGCTCTCCATGATGTTCTTCAGCAGCGACTGCCGTTCGCGCGCGACGGCTTCGACTTTGCGCAGCTCAGATAGATCACGCGCCGTGCAAACAGCTCCGACCGTTTGGCCGCGCTCATCCAGAACCGGTTCAACTGTCACCAAAACTGGGCGGTTCAAATGTTGCGGGACGATCTCCAGATTGATGCTTTCCGACTGGCGCAACGCCTGCTCCACAATACAGGCCGCTCCGTCAGAAGTGGTGCGCAGAATATCGCAACATTGCTGGCCGAGCAGCGATTCGGGGTGTGTTTTATCCATGGCCGCGCCGGCCCGGTTCGCGCGTACCAGCTTTCCGGTTTGGTCGAAAATGAAGATGCCGTCAGACATGGCATCAAAAGTTGATTCCCACTCTTTCTTGGCGCGCGCGACCATTTCAAACAGTTCCGCCTGCGCAATACCGGTTGCCAATTGCGCGGCAACGGATTCGACCAGCAGCACTTCATCTTCAGACCAGCCACGAATCGATCCAGTTTGATGGATCGAAATCACACCGCGGAATTCTCCATTCACCGTGAGCGGATAATCGATTTGCGATCGCGCTCCGGTGCAAGCGGCTCGCAATCGAATACAGTTGGCAAACTCAGCCGGTCCTTCCGCGTACTGTTCCGTATTCACAATGACCAGAGGTTTCGACGACTCGAGGAAATGACCACGCAGGAGTTCGTCGTAAGCGGCATCAAAGTTACTGACACTCTCGCAGCCCGCGGCCACATATTCACCTTTTGCGAATGACTGGTCGCCGGTAGCATCGTAAAGGCGCACTTCCACACGCGAAGCCGAAAGCGCCTGCCCCAATTCTCGCGTGGCCGTATTCAGCACGGAGGTAAGACTGAGCGAAGCGCGAATGGCGACACTTAATTTATTGACCAGCGCTTCGCGCATCGACGTGGCCGCCGCTTTTTGATAAAGACGCGCCTGTCGAATAGCGATGCCCGTCTGATCCGCCGCGGCCCTCGCCACTTCAATATCGGCTTCGCTCCAGTGACGGAGTTCGCGAGTGGTAGACAGCGCAAAGGCGCCGAGCAGTTCGTCGCCTACGGTGACGCCGACGTACATGATGGACTTCACGTCGAACCGCATTATTACCTGGTACAACTCTCGGACTCTTTCATCGTTGGCTACGTCGTCGAAGGCCAGGATGCCATGCTTCTCCATCGCGGCGTTGAGACCCTGAACCTGCGGCAAATCAAAATCACTGCCTGCCGGCTTCACATCCGACACGTGGTATTCCGCCGCATTGGTGACGCGTCCAGCCTTTTCATCCTTCATGAAAAGCGAACAACGATCGACCTCAAGGTGGACACCCAACTCGCGGACGGCTGTTTCAAACACCTCGGAAACTTCGAGAGTTCGGCGAACAGCCTGCGAGATCCGGTTCGTCAGGGCCGCACGCTCGGCTTGTTGACTCAAAGCCTCTTCGGCAAGCTTTTGCTCAGTGATATCCCGATTCGCCCCACGATAACCGACCAATTTATCCTGAGCATCAAAGACCGGAAGACCGCTTGACTCGAGATACCGATAACCTTCGTGCTTGTGTTTCCATCTGAGCGCCAGTCCTGTCCAGCCGCGCTTTTCAATGATTCGCTGCTCGAGGAGTTTCTCTAATTCTCCGCGGTCAGCCGAATGGACAAAATCCAGCACCTTCGCGCCCAGGACTTCTTCCGTCTTGTAACCCAGGATTTGCTGGATCGCCGGATTAGTGTAGGTATGAGTTCCTTCGAGATCGATTGCCCAGATCCATTCGTTGGTTGTCTCTACTATCGAACGGAACTTTTCTTCGCTGTCTTTAAGCGCTTCCTCAGCTCCTTTGCGCGCGCTGATATCACGCGCGATTCCCTGAACGCCCACTGGTTTCCCATTCTGATAAATCAGGCGGCTACTGAGTTCGAGCGGAATTCGCTGCCCCGACTTAGCGGCGATTTCGGTCTCGTAAACGCTCGATGTGTCGTTACTTTCGATCTTGCGGGCCAGATTCTGACGCACGAAATCCAACTGTTCGGGCACAACTACTTCGGCAATGTTCATGCGCAGCGCTTCCGCCTGCGTGTATCCAGTCAGCCGCTCACCGGTTTGATTTAGTGAAGTGAAGTTCCCGGCCAGATCGATCGTGTAGATGATGTCGTTGGCATTCTGAAACAACTCGCGATACCGCTCTTCGCTATCGCGCATCGCGATCTGAACCTGCTTCTGTTCGGTAATGTCATTCGCCATTACCATGTACGCGGGTCTTCCAGCAAAATCCAACTTCTGCCAGTTCACGTCCACGTCTATGACTGAGCCGTCTTTCTTCAGGTGTTTCCAGGCGCCCGCTTGATCGTTTCTTTCGGGATGCTCTGCTAGATAGTCATGCAACTGAGGAATATCTTCCTTAGGACGAATGTCCATTATGGTCATCGCCAGGAACTCTTCGCGCGAGTACCCGTAATGTTTGACTGCGGCCTGGTTGACAGCTAGAAACTCCAGGGTTCTTTCAGCGCACACATACATCGGGCAAGGGTTGGATTCAAACAGAATCCGGTATTCTTCGTTTTGCTTTTGCAACGCCTCTTCCGCGCGTTGGCGCTCAGTCACATCGCGCGCGACCGCGGTAAACACACGCCTGCCATCGACGAACATTTGACCAAAAGAGATTTCCAACGGAACTTCATGACCGTTCCGATGGAGGCCGGCAATGCTGATCGCCTGGCACTGGACCTGAGGTTGAGAGACTTCGACCTGTCCCACTACTCGCAGGTGGTGAAGTTGACTCGAGTAATCCGGGACGAGTTTTGTCAGCGAAGCGCCTATTATCTCGGATAGCTGATACCCAAAGATCGATGCAGTCGCTGAGTTGGCAAATACAATGTTGGTGGATTCATCAATGGTGATTATGGCATCAGAGGCGGTCTCTGCAACTACGCGATAGCGAGTTTCGCTGGCGCGCAGCGCCTCAGCTGTTACCTGCTGGTCGGTTACATCACGAACAACGCCACGCACGCCCAGAAATGCTCCGTATGAATCTCGCTCGAGGCTGACGATTCCCTCCAGATGCCGGAGTTCACCGAGGGCATTCTTTAGCGAACTGGTAAACCTGACGGGCTCGAACGATTTGATGTTTTGCATCTGGCCGATATCGGCTGCCGCGGCCTCGGCGCCAATTAGCGCGCTTAGGGGCCGGCCAATCAATTCGAACGCGGGCCGGCCAAAGAATCGCGCTCCAGCGTCATTGATGCTGGTGACCCTTCCGTCCATGTCGCGCGTGTAGATTATGTCGACCGCTTGCTCGACAATATCCCGATACCGTCGTTCGGCGCGATGACGCTCCACCAAACGCGCGAGCGTGACCAGCAACTTCTCGTGACGAAATGGAATTTCGATGTAGTCGTCAGCTCCGGCCGCGAACCCTTCGCGCAGGGCGGCATCTTCCTTGCGGACGGCGCTGACCAATAAGACCGGCGTAACAGCGGTCTTGGGATTTTTCTTCAGTCTTCGACACAGCTCAATGCCGTCCATCTCCGGCATCACCACGTCCGAAATGATCACGTCCGTTCTCACGGTAGATGTGATCTCCAACGCGCGCTGCCCGCTCTGCGCCATGAGCACCTGGTAGCCTTCCGGTTCGAGCAAGTCTCTTAGCAGATCGAGCGCCACCTGATTGTCGTTAACGATCAGGGCGGTCGGTGGATGTTCCAGACGTGTGTTCATCAGGAGGTCGAGGTGCCGGCAAATGAATTTGCGAAGGTACTGAAGGACCTGACCAGGGGCCAGGATGGATGAAGGGCTCAGACGGAGAGCTCGGCCTGGCCAACGCAGTATAGCAGAGGCCAAACACCTTTGTCACTAGAAGAAAACCCCTATTAAATCAGGGTCTTTTGGGCTTTTCGGTGGATGTCGAGCCGGGTGTTTTGGCGAAATAGCCGGGACGATAGGTAAGCCGTAGGTTTTCTTTGCGGAGTTCGGGATTGACGATTTCGATTGAAACCCGGCGGTAAGAACCATCACGAGTCTTGTTGGAAGGTGAATAGGCTATCAGGTACTGCTCTCTCAGTTCTCGCTCAATTTGGGCGAAAGCTTCGCGCAAGTCGCGTTCGTTTCGCGGGAAGTAGGCTCGACCGCCGGTACCTTCCGTGATCTTTTTCAGTGCTCCTTCGTTGATGCCATAGGAATAACGATCGCCGATACCGATTGCGTAGATGAGCGCATCAGCTTTCAGGGCACGGCTGATCGCATCCTGCATGTGCACCTGGCTAATCGTGTCCTCACCGTCGGTCAACAAAACGATTGCTCGCCGTTGGTGCTCGGCTGAGTCGGTAAGCAATTCGTTAGACGTTGCCCAGATGGCGTCCCAAATCGCGGTCGAGCCGGCGAGAGTTTGTTGCGTCCCGGAGATTGGCGGTGTGCCCCCGACTACTACGCCACCCCCGATGTAACCCGACGGCGGCACAAATTCCACCTGATCGATTGCTCGACGCAAACGTGCCACATTTCCCGTCAGTCCCTGTTCGAGCGTAACTTCGCCGGTGAACGAAACGACCGCAGCTTCATCCTTGGCCGGCCGCATAACTGACTCAAGAAACGCTCTGGCCGCCGCCTTCTCTTCCGGTAGTGTCCGTTCTTCTGATCCACTGGTATCGATCAGGATCGCCAGTGATAGAGGCAGGTCACTGTTTGGCTGAAAAGTAAAGATCTCCTGCGCCACACCGTCTTCAAGAATGCGCACGTCCTCGCGTTTGATGTTACTGATGAAACGCTTTTGTCTGTCTGCGGCGGTGAAGAAAACATTTGTCAGGCTGGTGTCAACGCGCACGACTTCGTCCGAACCCAGCGTAACTTCTTCCTCCTTCTTCGGCGGAGTAGGAGTCGCCTGCGGAACGTCGTCCGTTCGTCGCGAACGGCTGGCGTTCGGCGATTCTGATCCGCTCTGCGCCAGCGATGCACAGGTAAAAGCCACCGCGATTGTCACGGCAATCAGCAGAACAAAAAAGCCTCGCCACTTGCGCTGTAATAACACTCTTGCTCCAGTCATTTTGCTGTCACGCTGTCAGAAACCGCCTTGTATCCACGCTTGGTCCGCGGTTTCATATTGTCATGTCCCGACGTTAGCTTGACGTCGACGCGTCTATAGGTGCCATCGTAAAGATTGTTGGTCG
>JAWWPL010000005.1:0-5593 GCA_033850605.1 Blastocatellia bacterium
TTTTCCGCGCACCAACTCAATTGAATCTGGGTTTTTCTTCTGAGGCATTAGACTGGATCCGGTGGCAATCGCGTCGCTCAATTCAAAGAAGCCGAACTCGGTGGTTGCATAGAGAATGATATCTTCGGCGAGTCGCGAAAGATGCATCATGATCAGGGATGCCGCCGCAGTGAATTCAATACAGAAGTCGCGATCGCTGACGGCGTCCAGACTGTTGCGTGAAGCTGATGCGAAGCCGAGCGCTTGAGCCACTTTATCGCGATCGATCGCGTATGAAGTTCCGGCTAAAGCTGCCGAGCCCAGCGGTAAGACATTCACCCGCATCCGAACATCCTTTAGCCGATCACGATCGCGCGCCAGCATTTCGAAATAAGCGAGGCACCAGTGGGCAAACAAAACAGGTTGAGCGCGCTGCAAGTGCGTATATCCCGGCATTACTACCGTGCGATTCGCATCCGCGAGGTCCAGCAGGGCTTGTTGCGCGCCGCGCAGAGCGGTGATCATGCGATCGATTTCTTCTCTTAGCCAGAGACGCAAGTCAGTCGCGACTTGATCGTTGCGGCTCCGTCCGGTGTGCAGCCTACGGCCGGCATCGCCAACCATCTCAACCAGACGCGCCTCGACAAACGAGTGCACATCTTCCGCGGCAATCTGGTCGAAGTATCCGGCATCAGTTCGCCCGTGCTCGAGAATCGTCAGCAGCCCAGACTTGATCTGCTCTGAGTCCCTGGCGGTCAACACGCCGCCCGCCGCCAGGCCGTCACAGTGAGCCAAGCTCGCGCGCACGTCAACTTCGAACAAACGCCGGTCGAAGCCAAAGGAACGATTGAACTCCGCAAAGCCCGGGTCGGCTTCGCCCTTGAACCGCCCACCCCACAAATTTCTGTTCGGTTTATCGGTCATTAACTTATTAGTTTGGAGTCACGGCATTGTGCCTCAATCTGACTCCAGTCGCCAGAATCTAACGGAGCGTTGCGATTCGTCCCTTGACGAATCTGCATAATAGACGCTATTTTATGCAGGTATGCGGTGAAAATGCAACTAATTCGCATTTAAGCGCGTCTAGTACTCACGGGCTGCCAGCCCGTGAGCAAACCGAAAAGGCACCGGCTGGCAGCCGGTGCTACTGAAGTAAAAAACACGGGCTGGCAGCCCGTGCTACAGAGATGTTGAAACGAGAGCGACAAAAGAAGCTTCTCAATCTGATTCGCGCCAAGCGAATTGGAACTCAGGAAGCATTGCGGGCGCATCTGGAACGCGCCGGCGTGCCGGCAACCCAGTCGAGCTTGTCGCGTGATCTTGAGGAACTCGGAGTGGTGAAACATCATGGTTCGTATGCGCTGCCGCACGCGAACGGTGATTCAGCACGAGGATTACTAAGTCTTGATGTAGCCGGCGACGTCCTGATAGTGGCCAAATGTCTGCCCGGCCGAGCCTCGGCCGTCGCCGTGGAGATCGATGACGCAGGTCTAACCGAAATCGTTGGCACACTGGCGGGCGAAGATACGATTTTTATTGCCGTTCGCGATCAGAAAGGTCAGCGGACTGTGATGAAGAGGATTTGGGAGTTGGTTAGTTGAATGTTCGACAAACTTCAGTTTGTCGATGATTGCTAATGCGCCTCAAGTTAATTGTAAACGACTAAACTGAAGTTTGGCGGACATTAATTAGACACCTGGAAAAATGACCGATAAGAAAATCAACAAGATCGTTCTGGCGTACTCCGGCGGACTCGACACGTCGGTAATGCTGCACTGGTTGAAAGAGCAATACCAGTGCGAGGTCGTCTGTTACTGTGCCGACGTTGGTCAGGGAGCTGAGATGGACGGCCTCGAAGAGAAGGCCAAAGCTACCGGCGCATCGAAGCTCTACATCGAAGACCTGCGGGAAGAGTTTGTCCGCGATTACGTCTGGACAGCCGTCAAGGCAAACGCGCTTTACGAAGGCGTCTACCTGATGGGCACGTCTCTGGCCCGGCCGGTGATCGCGAAACGTCAAATCGAAATCGCGCGCCGCGAGAATGCCGATGCGGTGGCCCACGGCTCTACCGGCAAGGGCAACGATCAGGTCCGTTTTGAACTGACTTACTATGCTTTGCAACCGGACATCAAAGTCATCGCCCCGTGGCGTGACTGGGAATACAAAGGGCGCACAGACTTGATTGCCTATGCCGAAGCCCACGGAATTCCGGTGAGCGCGACGATCGATAAGCCTTATTCGACCGATCGGAATCTGATGCATGTTTCATATGAGGGCGGAATTTTGGAAGACCCCTGGGCTGAGCCGCCCGAGAATATTTTTCAGATGACTCGCTCGCCTGAAGATGCCAGAGACGAAGCTCAATACATTGAGATTGGGTTCGCGCATGGTGAACCAGTGTCGATTGATAGCGACCAGATGGAGCCGGTGCCCCTTTTGGCCAGGCTCAACGAGATCGGTGGCGAGCACGGGATTGGACGGGTCGACCTGGTCGAGAACCGTTTCGTCGGGATGAAATCGCGTGGAGTTTACGAGACGCCGGGAGTTACCATTCTGCAATCGGCGCATCGCGCGATAGAGTCGATCACGCTCGACCGAGAAGTCGTGCGATTGCGTGATTCGCTCGGTGTGAAGTTCGCCGAAAATGTCTATTACGGATTCTGGTTCGCGCCCGAATTTGATTTGATGCGCAATATGATTAATGAAATGCAGCAGCCGGTGACCGGTGATGTGCGGCTGAAATTGTATCGCGGCAACGTGATTGTCGTCGGGCGGCGATCGCCCAATTCGCTTTACGATGAGCGGATCGCGACTTTTGAAGCCGACACTGTTTACAACCAGCGCGATGCGGAAGGATTCATTAAGCTTAACGCGCTGCGTTTGAGGTTAAGAGGCGGGAACCGATGAGCTCGATTCTTTGTGCCTTTGCGTGAGAAAGATTTAACAGACTCACGCAAAGGCGCAAAGAAGAAGGAAGGCGAACAAGTAAAGAGAATGGAAAACAACGTGATCGACGTAGACAAGATCGGATCGGCAACCTCGCCGCTTGGTCTGGCGCGAACATTGAATGTTACCGGAGCGCAGCGTGCCGCCCGCGCCGGTGATGTTGTCGTCGTGCGAGTATTAACGGACAACGCGACCTATAACATGCTCGAATTACCGACCGGCAGGTTGGCTAAGGTCAACCCGGGCGATGTGCTCGTGGGCGTGCTTGGTCGCCGTCGCGCGTTGAAAGGTTTCGTCGGCGATGTTCCGGCCACGATCGCCGCCGGTGACGAACTTCACCTGCTCAATCTCGGCGGTGTAATCGGCAGTTGTAGCGGCCATCATTCGAGCCTTAACGATGCCATCAAAGTTAACGTCATTGGTTTGGCTTGTGACGATCACGGCGTGGTGAAGAATATTGCTGATGTTGCTTTGCCCTTGCTTGAGAGACTTGGGCAAACAGCGCCTTTGGTTGTAATTGCCGGCGCTTGTATGAACAGCGGCAAGACGTATGCGGCGACTGAGATCATTCAACAGGGGACACGCGTGGGACTACGCGTGGCGGCGGCGAAACTTTCGGGGATCGCCTGCCTGCGCGACACGCTCAACATGGCGGACCATGGTGCGATTGCGACGGCGAGTTTTCTTGATTGCGGGTTACCTTCAACTGTGGGTGCGGGTGACCTGGCGCCGGTAGCCAAGGCGATCATAGCTCGCTTGAACCAGAGCGCGCCCGATCTGATCGTGATCGAACTGGGCGACGGCATCCTGGGTGGTTATTCAGTCGAGTCGATTTTTGAAGATGAAGAGTTTCGTGAAGCCATGACGGCGCTGGTGTTCTGCGCTTCGGATTACGTCGGCGCGTGGGGAGGCATAGAGCTGTTCCGGCGGCGGGGTATCGAAGTAGATCTGGTTGCCGGCTCCGTTACTGATTCGCAGATGGGCGAGGATTATATTCAGGACGAGTTCGGTGTACGCGCGGCGAATGCCAGACGTAATGGACCGAAGTTGTTCGAGGCCGTTCAAGAGAAAGTTTCAGGTTTCAAGTTTCAAGTTTCAAGTTCGCTTTTGGTGGCGAGTGAGTGACAGGCAAAGACATCTGAAACTTGGAACCTGAAACATGAAACTCAAGATCGCAATCTTCGGTGGCTCAGGCTATGGCGGCTCGGAACTGCTGCGCATTCTACTGCTGCATCCAAACGCTGACATCAACTTTGTCACCGCGAATGAGCAAGCCGGCAAGGCGGTTAGTGAAGTCCACCGGAATCTTCTCGGCGTGACTGACCTGCGATTCACTAAGGCGCCTAACGATCTCGAAAACCTCTCGGATCTGGACTGCGCCTTCTTTGCGTTGCCGCACGGCCAGGCGATGGAATTAGCGCCCCGTCTGCCGGCAACAACGAAAATAATCGATCTTTCCGGAGACTTTCGGCTTGCTGATAACGTCCTCTTCGCACAGCACTACGGACGTGAACACCTCGCGATGGATGCCCAGGCGCAGTTCGTTTATGGTTTGACGGAAACAAATCGTGAAGTGATCAAAAGCGCGCGCTGTATAGCGAACCCGGGTTGTTTTGCAACGGCGACCCTTCTTGGTCTGGCGCCGCTGGTGGCCAACAATCTGTTGGCTGGCCGCGTAATCGTCGACGCCAAGACCGGCTCTTCTGGCTCAGGCGCCAAGGCTGCGCCGAACACTCATCATCCCCAACGAAGCAATTCGTTTTACGCCTACAAGCCTTTTACGCATCAGCACGTGCCCGAGATCGAGCAGGAACTGAAGAACGTCGGCGAGTGGAGTAGCGAACTCATCTTTATGACTCACTCTTTGCCGGTTGCGCGCGGTATCTTCGCCTCGATCTATACGGAAGTGAAAAGTGAGATCAGCGCTGCCGAGGCGCGGGCAATGTTCGCTGATTTCTACCGCCAATCGTTTTTCGTGCGGCTGGTCGAGGGCAGTCCCGACATCAACTGGGTCAAGACAACTAACTTCTGTGACATTGGCTTCGCCGCGCGCGGCCGGCAACTGGTGGTCTTTACCGCGCTCGATAATTTGGTTAAAGGCGCCGCGGGGCAGGCGGTGCAGAACATGAATTTGATGTTTGGACTGGATGAAACGACGGGGTTGATGCTGACCGGGAGTAACCCTTGATGGATGATCAGAACTTCAAACCGGCGCCACTTAAGCCTTTGATTTCATTTGCTGATTTGGATCGAATTGATGTTCGCGTCGGCACAATTGTTTCGGTAGACGAGATCACCGGTTCGGACAAGCTGCTGAAATTGACAGTAGATTTCGGCGGTCAACGCCGCAGCATTCTCGCGGGGATGAAAAAGGAGCGCGAGGACGTGCGTGAGATCGTAGGTCGACAAGCGTTGTTCGTTATTAACCTCGAGCCGAAGAAAATGATGGGCGAGGTTTCAGAAGGAATGTTGTTCGACATTGGCTTTGCGGATGGAATAACGCCGGCTTTGGCGGTGCCCGAACGACCGGTCCCGAACGGAACCAGAGCCGGGTAACTCAAGTGCTCTGCTGGGAGCGCGGACGTCCCGTCCGCACCGCACCGAAGGCGCAAGGTTTTTGTTTCGCGAGGACTTGCGTTTCGCGCTTTGCGCTCAGTGCGGACGGGAC
>JAWWPL010000007.1:0-16096 GCA_033850605.1 Blastocatellia bacterium
TCCAGGTCTTCGGGATCAACGAAGTTAAGGAACGCTTCCTCTGTTTGCGGAAATTCACCTGGCTGAAAGCCGAAAATCTGTTCCAGTTCAGGTGACCAAAGAACTCGATTAGTCCCATCCAAGTCGCGCGTCCAGGTCCCCATTCCACTGGCCTGCACGGCCATAAGCAGCCGTTCCCGGCTTTCGAAGAGTTCCTGTTCCCATTCCTTCCGCTCGATGAATTGTCCGATCTGGCTGCCGATTCCAGTGAAGGTGGCGAGTAGAGCCTGGTCGGGTTCGCGAATCTCGTGACTGAAGAATTCCATGACGCCGAGGAATTTCTCGCCCGAAAGAATCGGAAAGGCAAAAGCCGCGTGCAGACCTTCCGCCACGGCGGCGGGTGCACGGGGAAAGTTCGTATCTTGCGCCACGTCGGGAATCCAACTTGGCTTCAAATCTTTCCAGACACGTCCCGGCAATCCGACGCCGGGCGCGAACTTGAACTCATAAGAAGTCGCTTCGAATCTACTTGCCGCTGATCCGTCAGACGATCCCTGAGAAGGCCAGACTCTCAAGCATCTTAATACCTGCGCCTCCGGATCCACGGTCCACATGGCGCCCACTTCCCAGCCAAACGTTTTACAAATTCTTTGCAGCATGCGTGGCAAAGCATCGGCAAGAGCGGGCGACTCTGCCAGGATGCGCGTCACTGACAGGCTGCCGCTCAGATGCCTTTCCACCAGCCTGCGCTCAGTGACAATCGCGGCCAGCGAGAGGGTCGTAATTGCGTAGTTACCTATGTAGGCTTGCAGGAAAAGTAAGCCCTCGTTCTTGCTGTAAATGGCAAATGGGCCATAGCCGTGAATCGTGCCCCAAATTGCAATCGCTGAGAGCATGGCCATTGCTGTCGACACGCCTCTGGGACCGAAGCGAAATGCCGCCCAGAGCAGTAAGGGTATTATTACGTGTCCCCAGGGACGCGCGGGGGCCGATTGAGGCAAGAGATTTGTGTAGACAGTGGCGGATACCAAGGCCACCAGGAGGAACAACAAGGTGGCCTCGGCCAAACGCCAGTCCCGCCAACGCTCGGTCGGTTTCTCGATCCAACTTAAAATCAACGGCGTCACCACCAGCGCGCCCACGCCGTCACCCGACCACCAGGTCAACCAAAGCCAGCCGAAATTATTCCAGGAGGCAGACCCACTCAGGCACAAACAGACGTTGCCAATGGTGGCGGCGACTGCCGTGCTGACGATCGCTGCAAAAACGACAAACCGCAGAACATCAATGGCGCGGTGGAACGGATTGCGCGATCCGACGAACCGACGAACCAGGTAAAGCGCCGTGATAGCTTCCAGGGTGTTCCCGATCGAAATCCCTGCCGCGGTTGCCAGCGAAACATCCGTTAGTAAATAGTTGGCAAACAGGGCGCCCAGGAAAACGCCGGGTATGGTGCGATAGCCCAACCATAATCCCAGGGCGATCGCGACCCCGGTGGGAGGCCATACGGGGGACACGCTGGCGTTAAGCGAGGCGGCGACCAGGCCGAGTTTTGCCGCCAGAAAATAGAGTCCGGCGACAATCAGGATCGTCCCGAGATCACCCAACTTCTGATAATTGCGAGAGTGCCTCATTCATTCGCCAGGAACTTCACGACTTGAGCAGTTCTGTTCAGACCTGTCGCAAACAAAAAAGTCCGCCACAGATCGTTTTGCGGGGCACTACCCGACACTCCTGCTACAAGTCCATAAAAATCTGTCGCCCTCTTTGCCAATCCTAGTCTGCCTCGCCGCCCTCCGGCCCATAGAAGAAAACCCAGACCGCAAAATCGCCAGTGAAATTTTCAAAGCGATGTTCGACGCACGCGGCAGCGAACAGGACATCGTGCGGCACGAACTGCTGACGAGCGCCGCCGCAGACAAACTCTCCGCTGCCCCGGGCCACCACATAGATCTCGTCACGCGAATGCGGAGTCTGGTCGTCATTCCCGTGCGGTGTGTACAGCTTTACCACCAGCGAACCGTGCTCGAATACGCTGACTGAACGTTCATCCTGGGGACCCGGCAAACGATCCAGCGCTTCCGCCAGGGTAATCTTTCTACCGGAGTTGTTTATTGTCATGGTGACTGCGCCAATAATACATTACAATGCCCGTCACCAATGACGAGTTTGTGTTGTTACCGGTTACGTTCTTTGCTTCTCCGTCAGTGTCGCCACGAGAAGCTGTTCCGGTAAGAAGCGAAATAAGATGCGTAAGAGCGCGCTGCGAGAACTTGCCCGAAGACGCGATTTCATCTCGGGGATCTATAACTATTGCGATCGCTGGTGCGAGCGATGCCCGCTTACTGCGCGCTGCCTGGTATATACCACCGAACAGGCGGACCATGCCTCGGCCGATCCGGAAGTCCATGACATCAACAGCGCAAAGTTTTGGAGCCGCCTGGAATCGATATTTCAGGAAGCGCACGAAATGATTATGGAATTAGCGGAAGAAGCCGGTATGGATCGGGAAGAGTTCGAGGCCGAAGCGGTTACCGTCGACCGTGCGCAACACCGAGAGGAGGCCAAGCATCATGAGCTTTCACTCTCGGCGCGACGCTATGCGGAGCTGGTCCAGTATTGGTTTGTCGAAGAATTCGCCGTCGAAGGTCAGGTGCATGACGATACCACCGGCAAATCGAAGAACACGGAAGACGACATCGATGTCAGCGACGCGATCGAAGTTATTCGCTGGTATCAGTTCTTTATCGCGGCAAAGGTTTACCGGGCTTTGATGGGCCGCGACGATAAGATTATTGAGGACGCCCTGAGGGATCGCGAAATCCCGGCCGACGACGAAGTTGAGGAAGAGGAAGCACAATTCGACCGCATCGCTGATGATTCGGATGGCTCGGCAAAGATTGCGCTGATCGCCATCGATCGTTCATCCAGCGCCTGGCGCATGATGCTGAGTTCGGTACCCGAGAAAGCGGATTCCATCAAACCAATGCTGCTGGAACTCGAACGATTGAGACGCGCCACCGAACTAATCTTCCCGCGGGCCCGAGACTTTATCCGGCCCGGGTTCGACGAAGTTATCTCGGACTTTGTAAGTTAAGACAACAGCGGCGCGTTCTTCTCCGTGTCGGTTCGTGTGATTTCGTGGATCGTTCGGTTGGTTTGGAAATGAACAATCCACGAAACCACACGAAGCAACACGAAATGAAATTTCGCAAGATGAACACCAGCTCAGGAAGATAATCGCAAACGCTTCGTTCCCCACTTGATCGCTAATTAACAAATGAAGGGCAACATTCCCATCCCCGAGCTCCCATTCTCTGAAGAAGTCTGGTTGATGGTTGCGGTGACTTCCGTGCGCGAACGCCGCACGCAACAAGGCAAGCCGTTCCGTGATGCCAGCGCGCGTAACACCACCGGAAACCTGGCGCTGAAGATCTGGGCCGAAGTCCTCGAAGGCCGCGAAGACCTCAAGCCCGGGTTGTGGGGAGTGACGGGCAAGCTTGAGCCCTTTCAGGATCGTTCGCAGTTCGTCGTCTCTGACTATAAGCCCATAAAGATCGATCAGTACCGCGAGTATCTGGGTTGTGATCCGTCGCTGCCGCGCGCTTTTACTTTGGACATCGAGACGCTTGCTCTGCCCGGCTTTCGCGACCGCGTCGGACCCAAGCTGGAAAAAGATCTGAAGCTCGGCTATATGCGGCTGGAGCAACAACAGAGATACCTGGAAGACATCGCGGCCGAGGAAGAGCGGGTCTATCAATTGGGTTCCCTGAACGCTACCTCCGGACGGGTCTTATCAATCGCGGTGCACGTGGGACCGATTCCAGGTTTTGAGATCGAAGGACTGACTTCGGATCAGAGCGAGCACGCCTTTGGCATCGACGAAGCAGGCAACGAACAGGACGAGGCGCAGGCTCTGCGCGATTTCCTTTCCCTGATCGCGGATTTTGATCTGGACTGCGACGAAATCGTCGGGCACAACATTATCGGTTTTGATTTGCCGTTCATCTATCAGCGCTGTCTGGTGAACAACATTCCCGCGCGCCCGGCGGTAAACCTGGGCGAATACAACGTGCGCGGCGTGTTCGATACGATGAAGGGTTGGTGGCTCGGCAGTCGCAACCGCGTCGGCTTGGACGACATCGCCTGGGCGCTGGGGATCGAATCAAGCAAAACCGGGGAAGTCGAGGGCAGCAAAGTCTTCGATTTGTACCAAGCCGGCCGGCTCGCCGAGATTCGCGAGTACAACCTGAACGATGTGCGCGTCACGCGTAAAGTCTACGAGAGGTTGGTTGCGTGCTTTGGGCGTTAGCGTGGGAGACGAATGACTACGAACTATAGTTTTTCTCCCTTCTCCCTTTGGGAGAAGGGCCGGGGATGAGGGCTTGCGAGCGACGTCAATTTTTTTATTCGTGCTCCACGAGAGGCGAGTGGCATTCAAAGACTGAACGACAACTGGAGTTGACGCCGCCGTAAGCCCTCACCCCAACCCTCTCCCAGTGGGAGAGGGCGACAAGAGTCTGGTCTTCGATCTCAAACGTAATTCTTGAAATACCGGGCACGAAGATCCCCATTCGTTTCCGTCTCTGCGACGCTGTTTCATTTCCGAAACAGACTCTGATAAACTGCGAATGTTATGGACTTAATTCCAGTCTTTCTGATCTTTGCCGGCATCGTTGTGGGTGCAGCGATAGTTTGGCTGCTCCTGCGAGCGCAATCTCAGCGAAGTTATGAAAAGGGTCAGGCCGACAGCGCGACGCAGGTTGCCGCTTTGCAGGAGCGTCTGGCGGCGCGAGATCAGGAAGCGCAAAAACTGCAACAGTCCTGTGACAAGGAAGTCGAGCAGCGCGAGCAGATCAGGGAAGACAATGCCAACCTGAAAGCTCAACTCGAAGGCGAGCGGCGGGCTGCGCAGGAACGTTCCGAATCATTCAAACAGGCCGCCGGCGAGCTTTCCGAAAAATTCAAAGCACTCTCTCGCGATGCGCTGAAAGACAACAATCAATCGTTTCTCGATCTTGCCCGGGCGACTCTGGAAAAGTTTCAGACCAGTGCTCAGGGAGATCTCGAACTCAGGCAGCGAGCAATCGATCAACTCGTCAAACCGTTAAAAGAGTCTCTGGAAAGAGTGGACGGCAAGATCGGCGAAATGGAGAAAGCGCGCGCGGGCGCTTACTCCGAATTGCGCGAACAAGTCCGCGCCCTGGCTACTTCACAACTACAACTCCAATCAGAAACCGGCAACCTGGTAAAGGCTCTGCGCACGCCGCACATTCGCGGGCGCTGGGGAGAGATCCAGTTGCGCCGCGTCGTCGAACTCGCCGGGATGCTTCAGTACTGCGACTTTACCGAACAGGAAACGGTGACTGGTGAAGATGGACGCATACGTCCCGATGTGATCGTTCGCTTGCCGGGTGGCCGCACCATCGTTGTCGATGCGAAGGTGCCCTTCGACGCTTTCTACGAATCGATTTCGACGACCGACGACGTCGTTCGAGTTGAGAGACTCAAGGACCATGCGCGGCTGGTCCGCGCGCACATTGGTCAGTTGAGCAAGAAATCGTATTGGGAGACGGTGCAGCCTACCCCGGAATTTGTGCTGTTGTTTCTGCCGGGTGAAAACTTTTACAGCGCGGCGTTGGAACACGATCCGAAATTAATTGAAGACGGCGTGAACCAGGGCGTGATCATTGCGACGCCCACGACTCTGATTGCCTTGCTCAAGGCCGTTTCGTACGGTTGGCGACAAGAGCAGATGGCCGCGAATGCGCAGGAAGTCAGCAAACTCGGCAAAGACCTCTACGATCGTCTGCGCAAATTCACCGAGTATTTTTCCGACATCGGCAAGAATCTTGATCGGGCGCTCGAGTCATATAATAAGGGCGTCGGATCGCTCGAAGCCCGCGTGTTAGTCACCGCGAGAAAGTTCAAGGAGCGCGGAGCTATTGCCGGTGAAGAGATTGAGGTCCTCGAGCCCATTGATAAATCGGCGCGGGCCTTGAGCCTTGATGAGGGCGGATTGTTTCCGGAGTTGGTTGCACTAGATATAGAAACGAAGGAAGACGATTCGATGCCGTTGTTAAGTTCCCAAAGAGCGAGCGGCCAGGGATGATTCAACGAGCCATCGAAGAAGGTTTTCGGAACGGGCGCTCTTCGTCAAGTTGATCCCATAATCTGCGTAATCTGCGGATAAAACCTCTGTGGCAAAAGAAATCTGGCTAGGACCGGTGCTGGGAAACAATCGCGAGCGTTTGCTGCGACGATGTGCTGGGTATGTGTCACAGGGCCAGGCCGAACGTCTGCTCTACATCGCAGCCTCTCATCCTCTCCTCGATTTAGTTACCGATAAACTGCTGGATGGTAAGCAGGGCCACGGTGTCTGGGGTGAGTTTCCGGTCTATCTTTTCCGCGGCCTGGTCAGGCGCATTCTTTCGGGCGCGATCGTGTCAGAAGCCCGACCCCGGGGTCCCCAGCCGGGCAGCCCGGCCGGGGTGGGGCGGTCAGGGCGGGCCAGCAGCGTTACTGAGCCCTTGCTGATGCGCGGGCTTCTGACACCTGAGCTCAGACTTCCGCCGCGCGTCCCAATCGATCGCGAAGAGCTGCCGCTGCGGAAAAGCCTCATCTCGCAAATCATCAAACAACTTAGTGCCGCCGGGAGACTGCGCGCCGTCAAGCCATTGGCTCATCGCGAAGGTTGCGTTAATACGATCGCCTCTCTGATTGGCGAGCTCCAGCGAGCGGGCAAAACGCCAGAGGAGTTTCAAAGAGCGGTCGAAGAGCGCGCGGCTGAATCCGGCATTGCGGAACAAGTTGACCTGCAAAACAGTTCGCCTCGTTCGCAGCTCGATTTCGATCGTGAGGTGGCGCTGATCTATGCGGCGTATGCTGAGGCCCTGGATCGTTTTAACTTAACCGATGAAGATGCTGATCAACTTCGAGCGCTGCAAGTCCTTCACGGCGAAGTTGGCGGGCGCGCGGTTTCCCTGCCCTGGCTCGATCAAGTCGAGTTGCTGGTGCTGGACGGCTTCTTTGATTTCACCCCAGTGCAAGGCGAGATACTGAAGCAACTGATTCCAATTGTGCCAAACGTGATCGTCAATCTCAACGGCGACTCTCGCAATACAGACATCTTTCGCCCCTTTCAATCTACGATCGAACATCTAGAGTCAGTCGCCAACTTTGAGATAACCACCAGCGAAGAAGTTGCCGAGGTTTGCCACGAGCTCGCTCCGTTGCGCGAGCGGTTATTCAATGTGGGCGGAGATAGTAGCCCGATCGTTAGGGAGGGTTCATTAGACGGTGACGAAGCGCAGGCAGGGATGCCTGCGGTCCGCCCGCAGGATGCGGGCGTTCCGAGCGCGGGCACTGCCGTCATGCTCATAGAGTGCGGTGATCGTGAAGTGGAAATTCGAGCCATCGCCAAAGAAATCAAGCGGTTGGTCCTGACTAACGGTTACCAGCTGTCGGAGATCGCGCTGGTCGTGCGCCAGCGCGCCGCTTATGCTGACACGATCCTGCGCGTGTGCGCCGACGAATCAATTCCCGCCAACCTGGAACGCCGAGTCGAAGCAGTTGAGACGCCGGCCATGCGCGCCTGCGGCAAGCTTTTTCAGTTGCTCAAACAGCCTTCACGGGAAGAAATCAGAAACCCGAAGACGAGTGAGCTCGCCCATTTAATTAAGACGGGATACTTTCGCCCCTCGGCTGCCGCATTGCCTGAGTTAACTCTCGCTTTCGATAACCAGTACGCCGGGTTGCTGGCAAAGCATGGAGCACGAACCTCGCGTGGCAACCAGACCGCTGAACCAGATGAACAGCGGCGGGTCGAACGACTACGGGCGGAACTCGGCATCGGGCGCTGGCCACCCGATCTTTTGGAAAACGTAATCGCTTATGTCGGCACAGAGTTGCGGGTGGATGCGTGGACCGAACGTGCTCGCCGTCTGATCGACATGTTCCCTTCGCCCGAGGCGGCCCGCTCTTTGATCGCCGGTTCCGCCGCCGAAAGCGAGGACGCCGCCATCGCCGCTGCTGATGAGTCGCCGCCGGATGAGCCTCCAGTGCGGCGACGGAAACCCTCGCCAATTCATCCCGCTGCCATCGCCTGGGCCGTCATTTTGATCGAGCACTTGCAGGGATTGCTGTCGAGCTTGCCCACAGAGGCGACCGCTGAGGAACTGCGCGGGGATTTGATGTCGCTTCTCGATCAACTGGAATTCGCAAAGCAGGTGAAGCGATCTTTTAACGAGACCGAGCCCGCGGGGGACGTACCGCAAGCCGCCCTGGACGTGCGCGGGTTGGAAAGCCTGCGGCGCGCCCTGGCTGCCGCAGTGAGAAGCTTTGGTTATGCAGCGCGTATTGTTTCGGAAGCCCTACCCGGGGGTCCCCAGCGGGGCAACCCGGCTGAGGTGGGACGGTCAGGGAGGGCCACTGTGGCGGATTCCTCCCTCACGGCCGGGCTAGTGGCCCGTACTAATAAGGCACCCCATGTCACACTCTCGAGTTTCATCGACGAGGTCGAGCGATCTTTGCGTTCGCAGGTGCTGGCGATCGGCGCGGCGAATCGTGACGGACTACAGGTGCTGGAGGCCACAGACGTGCGCGGACTACGCTTTCGTGCGGTCTTCATCGCCGGCTTGCTCGAGAGCGGTTTTCCGCTGAGGACGTCACGCGACTGGCTTTATCCGCATGAAGAACGATTGCGGCTACAGAAGCACGGGATTTTCCTCGAAGATATTTCGACTGACACGCTGTTGAAGGAAGAACACTATTTCTATCAAGCCGCTTGTCGCGCGACGGAGCGACTCTATCTAACTCGACCGCTGGCAACCGCTGCGGTCAGTGAAACCGTCGCGTCTTACTATATCGAAGAACTGAAGCGGGTTGTTGACCCTGATAGTTTTGGGATCGAACAAGTTCGCGGCGACCTCGATACGCGCGAGTTGATGCAGTCCTCGACCGGATCCGAGCTCTCGACGTTCCTTGTTCGACAAAGCCAGCAGCGCGCTAAGACGACCGGCGGCAAGCGCGATCTGTCGCAGGCTCAAATCGAAGACTTGCTCGCGCGGGCTGAAACGCACGGCTACATCTCAAATTCAGCTGTCAGGCGAGTTGTAGTCGAGAGAGAAAGGAACAGCCTCCTGTTTGGTTCTCGCGACGGCGAGATCACCAATCCTGATTTGCGCGCACTGCTTCGCCGGCACTTCGGACCTGAGCACGTGCACAGCGCCAGCGGATTGAGCACCTATGGTAACTGCTCTTTTCGTTTCTTTGCTGCGCGAGTGCTCAGACTTGAACCGCGCAGCGAGGCGGCGCTCGATCTGCAAGCCATTGACGCCGGCAAACTGCTTCATGACATCCTACGACGGTTCTTTGAAGGTCATCGCAAACAGTATCTGCCCGATCTCAATCGAGAAGATTTGCGCCGGCAAATGAGTCAGACCGCCGATGATGTCTTCCGGGAACATGAAACATTGGTGCCCCCGCTAAGTCAGCGCATCTGGAAAATTGATTGCGAGATTCGCAAGCTCATTTTAGATCAGGTCCTGCTTTACGAACTTCGTTTGCAAGAGAAGACGAAAGGCCGCGGCATTCGTCCCGCTTATTTCGAGCTCGCTTTTGGTCGAGCCTCTCAAGCCAGCGACCCGAGTTCGTCGCCGGATTATTTGAAGTTCGAGCGCGACGCGCTGAACGGAAGTGAGAGTGCGCTGCTACAGGGCCAAATCGATCGCGTCGACGTCAACGAGCGCGACGGAGTTGCCGTCGCTTATGACTACAAGCTGTCTCAGGGAGCGAGGTTTGAAGATATTGAAACCGGGCGGCAGGTGCAGATTCCGATTTATCTGGCCGCGCTCGAACAATTGTTTTTACCGGGATATCAATTGGCCGGCGGTGGGTATTACAAGTTGAAGTCCCGCGGACCTCGGCTTAATCAGGGCGTGTACCGCACCATGTTCAGGGATTGCACAGACACGACTAGAACGACACACGTCGATGACGTAAAGTTCGCTCGCTTGCGCGCGGAGGTCGAGAAAAAGGTTTGGGAGTTCATCGACGGAATGCGCGGGGGTCACTTTAGAGTAAGACCGTCGCTGGGAAAGACGACCTGTAAGTTTTGCGATTATTCCGCCGTGTGCCGCTACGAGCCCTATCGCATAAGTCAGAAGAGAGGCTGATCCTGGGAGTGCGGACGGCCCGTCCGCTTGTCTTGAGATGCAACAGTTTTCGCGCTGCGCGCTCAGTGCGGACGAGCCGTCCGCGCTCCCAGCACTTAAGTTGAAGCTGTGATCATGGTTGGAGGGCAACAAAATGTTGGACAAAGACGTACAGGCACTTCGCGATCATCTGCTGTCCCTTTTGGATGGCGGCAGCGCTCATATCAGCTTTGAAGACTTTGTGGCCGGGTTCCCCGTGGCAAAATGCAGTCAAAGGATTAAAGGCCTGCCCTACACTGCGTGGCAAGTACTCGAGCACATGCGCATCGCGCAGTGGGATATTCTCGAATTTTGCCGTAATGGAAATCACGTCTCGCCGAAATGGCCGGAAGGATATTGGCCCGCGCCGGACGATACAGGCGACCCGACGCTTTGGCAGGAAACAGTTGTGAAGTTCCGCGGCGACTTAAAACAAATGGGAGAGCTCGTATCAGATCCTTCAACCGATCTGTTCAGCAAAATTCCGCATGGCAGCGGCCAGACAGTCCTGCGCGAAACGCTCCTGGTGGCCGATCATAATGCTTATCACCTAGGAGCCTTGGTAGTGATCGGAAGAACCCTTTCAGATTCGTAAGCCCAGTTATAAGAACCGATCTGAAGCCAACCATTAACCTCGACGAGACATTTGCAATTGCAGTGGTTAACCAGCCCTGATATATGCCGGCGTGAAAATACTGGTTGCAAAGCAAAGGCTGTTCTGGTGCAATGTCCCATCGGAACCTATGGAAACAGGCTTCCAGCCCTGTGTAGGTGGAGAATCAAAATTATGAACGTCAAATTGAATGGGTCTTACAAGCGGCTGGTTCCCGGCATCGTAGTGCTGGTCTTATGCGGTTTGATACCTATCTCTGCCCATGCGCAAGCGAGCGAGGACAAAACAGTTGCGCTGGTAGCCCGTACCGACGTCGTCGCGCCGGAAGTGCTGACACCAAAGCCGCCGGCTCCCGCGCCACCCGCTTCCGGCTATAGTTGGAAGGGCGTGTATATCGGAGCCCACGTCGGGTATGGATGGGGCCGCGCCAAGACAAGTTTTGCCGCCCTGCCTACGGCAGCCCAGTTTATTAACCTGGCGCCGATCACTCTACGTAACGATCCCACCGGCGCCAATGCCGGTGCGCAGGCAGGTTATAACTGGCAATCCGGGAAGTTTGTCGCCGGTGTTGAAACAGACTTTTCCTGGTCACGAATGCGTGGGACGGTTGTTGTGGTCGGCATCACACAGAACAACGGAGTGTCGTGGAATGGCTCGCTTACAGCTCATCAGGACACTAAGTGGTTTGGAACGCTGCGGCCACGCGCGGGCTTTACCCCCACCAGCAAAGTCTTTCTCTATGGCACAGCAGGTCTGGCATATGGCCATGTAAACTATTTCGATAACGCTGATTTTCGACCTCAGGGGCCGATCCAATATCCCGCGGCGGCCAGCAAAACCAAAACCGGATGGACCGCCGGTGGCGGCGTTGAAGTCGGCATCAATAAACATTGGAGCTTGAAGGCCGAGTATCTTTATTACGATCTGGGTAAACAGTCGCTGACCGGCAACCCTGTTCCGGCGAACCCGCCGTTCCAGATTTCCTACACGTCTGAGACTAAAGCGCATACCTTTAACACCGGCGTGAATTTCCGGTTTTAATCTCTTCGGAATAATAGTGGGTCAGGCGGATTTGATGGCGTGTCTTTGGTAAAGGCACGCCATCGGTGTTTTGGATGCTTTCCCTATAAGAAGTGATTCAAAGAAGGCTGGGCAGTTGGCTAAGCTTCGACACAACTCTTTGCACAAACCAAACTTCGTAAGTCCAGGGTGTTTTAGAGAACCAACTTCAGTTGGCTTCTTTCTCACCTAATGACGACTAAAATCGTCACTCTAAACACCTGCTATCGGACCTAACGTCCCTGGTGCGGCGGAATTGCCCTAACCTGGTGATGAGGTCAGTACCGAGAGCGTTAGCGACCGGGTAGAACTAAATCGCGCTTCCGATTCTGCCACTAAATGAGACCCGGCCGCTATCGCTCTCGGTAGTGACCTCATGACACCCGATGGAAACTAGGGCACTAGCGGTGCGGCTGGCGACGGGAGTAATCCGCGAACAGGTGTTAGAATCGAAAGTTTGCCCGCACTCGTAATAATTTGAAGGTGCGCTCTGTAGCTGGATAAATATGACTGAACAAAGAAACAACATACGAAATATAGCGATTATCGCCCACGTAGATCATGGGAAAACTACTCTGGTTGACGCAATGCTGCGGCAGTCCGGGACGTTCCGTGAGAACGAACAGGTCCGCGAACGCGTGATGGACTCAATGGATCTCGAGCGCGAGCGCGGCATCACCATCATGGCTAAGAACACTTCGGTTCATTATCGAGATGTAAAGATCAACATTCTGGATACACCGGGCCACGCCGATTTTGGCGGCGAGGTTGAACGCGTCCTCAAAATGGTCGATGGCGTCATGCTTCTGGTTGACGCTGCCGAAGGCTGTCTGCCGCAGACTCGTTTCGTGCTGCGGAAAGCATTGGAAGCTCGGCTGCCTGCGATCGCGGTCGTTAACAAGATCGATCGCCAGGACGCGCGACCCGAAGAAGTCGTCAACGAAATATACGAACTCTTTCTGGATCTCGATGCCACGGACGACCAGATTGAGTTTCCGATTCTCTATGCCGTGTCCCGCGAAGGTACTGCCAAGAAGCAACTAACCGATGTCTCCAGCGATCTCAGGCCGCTGTTCGATCAGATCGTGGAAACAATTCCTGCGCCCCGCCAGACACGCCAGGACAGTTTGCAGCTGCTGGTCGCGAATCTTGACTACAGTGACTATGTCGGGCGTCTGGCGATTGGGCGAATCTACTCTGGCGAGATCGCGGTCGGCGATCAGGTTGCGATTGCCAAACGTGATGGCACTCTCCAGAAGACAAAAATCTCTCAGCTTTATATCTTCGAAGGATTGAAGCGCGAGCCCGCGGAGCGCGCCCAGTTCGGCGAGATTGTCGCGCTCGCCGGCATGGACGAGATCGAAATAGGCGAGACGATAACGGGCATTGACAACCCCCAACCTCTACCGGTGATCGCGGTTGATGAGCCCACCATTGCGATGATTTTCGGCGTCAACAATTCGCCGTTCTCGGGCAAAGAAGGAAAGTATGTTACTTCCCGGCAGTTGAAAGAACGTCTCGAAAAGGAAGTCCTGGGTAACGTTGCGATTCGGGTAGAACCAACCGAGTCGCCGGATCAATTCAAGGTGTCCGGGCGCGGCGAACTGCAACTGGCAATCTTGATCGAAATGATGCGCCGCGAAGGTTACGAAGTGCAGGTTTCCAAGCCCGAGGTAATCACGCGCCGCACCGACGGAAAGATCTTCGAGCCGATCGAACATGTGGTGGTTGATTGTCCGGAAGACTTCATCGGTGTGGTTACCGAAGCCCTCGGCCGGCGCAAGGGCCAAATGATCAAAATGGTCAATCACGGCACGGGCCGGGTGCGGCTTGAGTTCGAAACACCGTCGCGTGGCCTGATTGGTTTCCGCAACGAGTTCCTGACCGAAACCAAGGGCACCGGATTGCTCAACACGATGTTTCTGCGTTGGGGCGAATGGCTGGGCCCCATGCGCGGGCGCTCGACCGGTTCGCTGATCGGCGATCGGATGGGCGAGACGACGACCTACGCGCTCTATAACATTCAGGAGCGCGGGACGCTTTTTGTGCGCCCGGGAACCAAGGTCTATGAAGGAATGGTCATCGGTGAGAATGCGCGCGCGGTCGACCTGGATGTGAACGCGATCAAGGAGAAGAAGCTAACGAACATGCGCGCCGCTTCGGCCGACGAAGCGCTGCGATTGGTGCCGGTTAAAGATCTTTCACTCGAGCAGGCGCTGGAGTTCATCGCCGACGATGAGTTGGTTGAAGTAACACCCAAGAGCATTCGTCTCCGCAAACGTGTCCTGCGATCAAACGAGCGTCCAAAGAAGAAAGACGCGTGAAGTTTTTGCTCGTGAAGTTCACACGTACATTCATCGTAGCTAGTGTTAGTAAACAAATACTTGGTGAATCAGTGGTGTTTTGGTTCGTGTTTCTTGTCAACTCGGACAAAAACGATCCACGAATCCACACGAAAGCTCGCTAACAAACTGATTCCGCTTCAGGTAATTTCGTGGATCGTTTTACCGTATGAGAGATTGCCGCTCGGGCCGTCTGAAGCGCTAGCATTCCCGCTTTCCTTTGGCGGTCCGGTGAAAAATGAAACTAGGCCGGTCAGCGTCATAATGAGCGTCTACCGCACGGACTTCATTCTTTCGCCATCGAATTGGTCTGAACTCAATGTGGTACCAGTTCCCCAGAACGTTTCCTTTCCAATGAAACCCTCCCAGATCAAAAAGTAGAGTGGGACGGTGACTGCGAAGGTTCAGGTTCACAAATTCTACAAACCCCAGGCTCTTCATTACTGCCCGCATTTTTTCTTTCGTTATGCCGGGAGGCAGGTGAAATTGCCAATCACAACGCGTAATACCGCTCTCGTCGACAAAGTCATTGAACGTTCCGTTGAATCTCGTCGCGACTTCGTCAAAGACAGCTTCCATCTCTTCGTCACACGGTGCATCCAGGCCAGCCTCGCTCCGGAGCGGCGCTCGCTGGGTCGCAATGGGATTTTGGAAGGCCCTTCCCTGCTGATTCAGACGTGCTACCTTTTTGCTTTGCATCAGGGTTTAATCGATTGTCACACAACAGAACGTTGCGGCTTTGCCGCTTGATGTGCGGAAAGGCTTCGCCTTCCCCGTCGCAGATCGTTTTCCTTCTGAGGCTACGCCTCCCGTTCAGGAGGCTGAGCCTCCAGCACGAACAAAAAGCTTCTCGGAAAGCCATAGGCTTTCCGCACATCACGAAGCAAAGCCGCAAACCTGAAGCGCGCGACTCTACGAACGCTTTTCGACTTAGATATTAAGGGCTTGGAGCTTCCCTCAAAAGGAGTCGGACGGGCAGGTTAATCTGGTTCATATGTTCACGGGCGTTCGACTTCTTGTAGAAATCAGAAGTCGAACGCCCGATTAACGAAGGACTGCCGTGAATTCATTGGATCTCGACACCACGATTGATTGCCAGCGTCCTGGCCTTCATGACGACATCTCCATCGATATCGCCGCCGCCGCTCGTCCACGCTTCGATTTCTTCTATTGGCCGGCCCAGCGCCAATGCCAGCTTTTCGTCACTGGCATCGAACGCGGCGTCGCGCACACTCTTCAAAATTTGGGCAGCCTCTTCCTGGCCCGTACCGCGGTCGTCAATCTCAGGTTCGCTTTGCTTATCATCTTCTGTGGTAGCCGGTCTCATAGACGATCGCGCGGAGCTATCTTCCCCGTTCCTGCTACGCTTCGCGTCAAAACTTGAAACCGCTGCGGCCGACTGGCCCCGGACATCCTTGCCATTACTTGCAGCACCGGCCGAGCGATTCTTCCGGTTAGCGCTTTCACCGTTCTCTGACTCGGCCTTCCTGGTCCCCCGATTGAGCGCATACAGAACGCCTGCGCCAATTCCAATTCCGCCTAATAAGAAAATGCTTTTCTTCATGAATGAGTTCCTCCTTGTTTCGAACGAGTTGACTTGAAGTTACGCACCCACCGACCCAACTTGTCCGTTTATGATTCAAAGTTCGTTGGCTGCGGCTAAAGCTGCAAGATCAGTGCCGCGAATGCGCTTCGATGCAAACATGAAAGGCCGCCCACGATGGCGGGCTATTCCCTAATAGACATTTGGCTTCGCGGGCAGGATTAGGAGAACATTCAAACGATCGTGAGTCTTTGTGTTGAAAATGTAGGTGTCTTTCAGACCAAGGCTTACTCGCTAACTTTGTCACACAGTCCGGAAGCCGCTCTCATCAAAGCGTAGCCGGACCAAACTGTGTATGCGCTGGGCG
>JAWWPL010000012.1:0-11542 GCA_033850605.1 Blastocatellia bacterium
TTAGGGTCGCAAGCATCGACAGCGTTGAAGAATTGACTGGTAGCTCGTGTCGAAAACGGGCTAAAGCCCGGTGAATTATTCCGCGCCTGCCGTACTAAGCCCTCACCCCGGCCCTCTCCCAAAGGGAGAGGGAGCCAAACTGTACCACTACCGGAAAACGCGAACGATGCAGCAGATTCTGGTTTTCGAGAAGGTTGACCTATGTGCTTGGCGCCAAACGCGAAGCGGTTGCGTCAATTGGACGACCTTGGGGGGTAGTGTCTTAATTTGAGGATGAGGTCAGTACCGGGAGCGGTAGCGACCAGGTCATGTGATCGCGATCCTGGATCGTGGGCAAGTTGCGACCCGGTCGCTCCCGGTACTGACTCCATGCCGTTCTCGGACTGTCTCACGTTGGGCTGGCGCAACCGCGTTGCGGTTGCAGAATCAATCGTCCTGTCCCGACCGTAAGGGTCAGGTTACGAGAGTAGCTACCGCGCCCTTCACCCCGATCGGCTACTGCCGCTTCCCTCTCCAATGCTTCAGAAATAACAACAGATCTTTCTGCATCATAGTTCGCGCGGCTTCGAACTCACCGCCGTCGCTGCTGTACAGCGCGCTACCGTCAGCGCCCAAAATCACCACGACAGGCACGCCCTTATCGAGCGTCGTCTTGTACTTCTTGACCAGATCAAGATTCTTGTCGCCTTCGCCGATGTCGACATGAACCAGTAGAAAACTTTCTTTCAAGACTTTTCCCGCTTCGCCTTCATGCAGGGCGCGGTCGAGCACGTGGCAGTCATAACACCAGTTTCCGCCGAACATGAGCAGCACGCGTTTTTTCTTCGCAGCGGCATCCTTCAGTGCTTCATCAATCTCTTTTGTTGCGTCCGCATTGGCCGGATAGAGATCTTTCTTGACCGAAACCGGTTCCAGGACTCCATTCTCGCGTGGTTGGGTGGGCGCTTGACCAAAGCAAACGAAGGTTAACAGCAGAGCGGCAATTGGTAGCATTGATAGCCGGCTTAAAGCTCTCATAATTAATCCAACCACGTGACGATCTTCTGGCAGGGCACTAGCCCGACCGTGAGGGACGGCTCAGTATTCTACCTGGCAATCGTTTCCCTCGTCTGAACAAAAGCCTGAGCCCTCCCTTACAGTCGGGCTAGCGCCCCGATCTGGAATAGCGGCCAGCGCATACGCTGGTGACTCTGTCTCAATGTCGCGCTTATGTATAATGCTTCGACTCCACTAATGAATCAAACGTTCGCGAGTCCGTACTCTAGATGCCCAAGCGCACTGACATTCACAAAATTCTAATCATCGGCTCCGGTCCCATCGTGATCGGACAGGCCTGCGAGTTTGATTATTCAGGCACGCAGGCGTGCAAGGCCCTGCGGCAGGAAGGTTACGAGGTGGTCCTGGTCAATTCGAATCCGGCCACAATAATGACTGATCCGGAAACCGCCAATCGGACCTACATCGAGCCACTCACGGTTGAGTCAGTCGCAGCCATCATTAGACGAGAGCGGCCCGACGCGCTCTTACCCACGGTGGGAGGACAGACAGCGCTCAACCTGGCGATCGATCTAGACGACGCCGGCGTGCTCGCGGAATGCGGCGTGGAAATGATCGGCGCCAAACGCGAAGCGATTAAGATTGCCGAAGATCGCCTGCTGTTCAAAAAAGCAATGGACGAAATCGGCTTGCCCATGCCGCGTGGCGGATTTGCCAAGTCATGGGCAGAAGCCGAAATTCTGGTGGAAGAGACGGGCTATCCCGCAATCATTCGCCCGTCCTTTACCCTGGGCGGCACCGGGGCCGGCACGGCATTCAACCCGGAAGAGTTCGAAGAGATACTGCGCAACGGTCTGGCTGCTTCGCCCATTCACGAAGTACTGATCGAAGAATCGATCCTGGGCTGGAAAGAATTCGAGTTGGAAGTGATGCGCGACCTCGCGGATAACGTCGTCATCATCTGCTCCATTGAAAACTTTGATCCGATGGGCGTGCATACCGGCGACTCGATTACGGTCGCACCGGCCCAGACGCTGACCGATCGCGAGTACCAGCGGCTGCGCGACATGGCCATCACCATTATTCGCAAAGTCGGCGTGGAAACGGGCGGTTCAAATATTCAGTTCGCGGTGAGTCCCGACAACGGCGACATCCGGATCATCGAAATGAACCCACGCGTCTCGCGTTCGTCCGCTTTGGCGTCAAAAGCGACGGGGTTTCCGATCGCCAAGATTGCGGCCAAACTCGCCATCGGCTACACGCTCGATGAAATTCCCAATGACATCACCAAAAAGACCCCGGCCTCGTTCGAGCCAACCATCGATTACGTCGTCACCAAGATTCCCAAATGGAATTTTGAAAAGTTTCGCGATGCTGAGGACGTGCTCGGCACGCAGATGAAATCCGTCGGCGAGGTGATGGCCATTGGCCGCACCTTCAAAGAGTCGTTGTTCAAAGGGCTGCGTTCCCTGGAGGCGGTTAAGCCTCTGCGCCTCGAAGACGTCTCTAATGACGAGCTGCAAAGAAAACTGGCGCGCCCCAACTCGCAACGTTTCTCTTACATCACCTATGCGCTGGAACACGGATGGTCAATCGACGAAATTTATCGTCTGTCGCGAATCGACCGATGGTTCCTGGATCAGCTCAAGCAGGTAATGGAGATTCAGGAGCAGGTTGAAGGCAAGACCCTCGAAAAGATTCCCCTAGATCTTTTGCGTGCCTTCAAAGAAGCGGCCCTCTCGGATCGTCGTTTGGCCTATCTGACTTCCCGGACTGAAGACGAGGTCCGTGCTTATCGCAAGACGCTGGGTCTGATTCCCGTCTACAAGCGCGTAGACACTTGCGGGGCGGAATTCGAATCCTACACGCCTTATCTTTATTCGACTTACGAAGAGGAAGACGAAGCGCAGCCAACCGATCGCAAGAAGATCATGATTCTCGGCTCAGGTCCCAACCGCATCGGCCAGGGTATTGAGTTCGACTATTGCTGTTGTCACGCCTCCTTTGCGCTGCACGAAGCCGGCTGGGAAACGATCATGGTCAACTGCAATCCGGAAACGGTGTCGACCGACTATGACACTTCCGATCGTTTGTATTTCGAACCGCTCACCTTCGAAGACGTGATGAATATCGTCGACGTGGAAAAGCCTGCGGGTGTGATTGTTCAATTTGGCGGCCAGACTCCTTTGAACCTGGCGATGCGTCTGCACGAAGCCGGCGTCCCGATCATCGGCACCTCCCCCGACTCGATAGACCTGGCGGAAGATCGAAAACGTTTCGGCGCGCTGCTCAACGATTTGGGAATCCCGCAACCTGAGAACGGCACGGCTACATCGATCGAGGAAGCCAGAGAGATAGCGGAACGCATCGGATATCCGGTGCTGGTGCGGCCCAGCTATGTGCTCGGTGGCCGGGCCATGGCCATCGTTTATGATCAGGAGACGCTCGACGATTACATGCGCGCCGCCGTCGACTTCTCTCACGATCGGCCGGTGCTGTTCGACAAGTTTCTCGAGCAGGCCGCGGAGTTCGACGTCGATGCTCTGGCGGACAACACCGACTGCGTCATCGCGGGTATTCAGGAGCACATTGAGGAAGCCGGAATTCATTCAGGCGATTCTTCGTGCGTTCTCCCGCCGGTGCGCATAGCCGCCGAACACCTCGAGACAATGCGGCACTACACCCGTAAGCTCGCGAGCGCTTTGACCGTTAGCGGCCTAATGAATATTCAATTCGCTATCAAAGATGATCGCGTCTATGTGCTCGAGGTTAATCCGCGAGCGTCCCGCACCGTGCCCTTTGTTTCAAAGGCCACGGGCGTTCCCATCGCTCGCATTGCCGCGTTGGTTATGGCCGGACAGAAGCTGAAGGAATTTGGTCTGCCGCAGGAACTCACCGTCGATCGTTTCTATATCAAGTCGCCGGTCTTTCCATTCCGAAAATTCCCCGGTGTCGACCCGGTCTTAAGTCCCGAAATGCACTCAACCGGGGAAGTTATGGGCGTCGGTGAAAGTTTTGGCGAAGCTTATGCGAAGGCCATGATCGCCGCCGGTATCGTGTTGCCCGAAAGGGGCAACGCCTTCATCAGCGTTAACGAAGTAGACAAGGGTCAGGCGGCATTGATCGCTCGACGGCTGAATCGCCTGGGCTTCGATCTAATGGCGACGGTCGGGACGGCGGCACGCCTGCGCGAAGTCGGTTTGGATGTCACCACGGTTTTCAAAGTCAACGAGGGACGTCCAAACGTTGCCGATCACATCAAGCAAGGTGAAGTGGCTCTGGTAATCAACACGCCTTTGGGCCGCGCGTCGCATTACGACGAACAAGCGATTCGTCGCGCCGCGCTGCAATACAATGTTCCCTGCGTGACGACGATGACCGGCGCGCAGGCGTTGGTCGAAGCGCTCGCTTCGCGCGCGAGTGTGAAAGAAGTTGCGGTGTACGCGTTGCAGGATTTGCATGCGGTGGGCGCTTCGGCTAATTGACTCTCATCATTGTTGGGCTCTGCCCATTCTTGTGCGGAAAGGCTCCGCGAAATCCTCGCTCCGTTAGGAGCGACATGTTTATAGAACGGCATCGCGAATTGATGAGAGAAGCTCCTTTAGGAGCGTAACGTTCGTTGGCAGGTTCCGCTCCTAAAGGAGCTCGGGTTCTTTTGCCTAACGGTGAGCTATAAATATTTCGCTCCTAACGGAGCGAAAACACCGGAATCGCACAGCCTCGTGGAATCGTTCCATAACGGAAACGAAAACTTTGGATATCAACGGTCCCGAAACAGTCGCAAGAATTCTCGACGAGTGCCGCACGATCGCGGTGGTCGGTTTATCTTCCAACTCCTGGCGGCCGTCGCATGGTGTAGCCTCATACATGAAGCGCGCAGGCTATCGGGTCATCGCCGTCAACCCTAACGAAACCGAAGTGTTCGGTGAAGAGTCCTTCGCGTCTATCGCTGATGTTCCCTACAAGATAGATTTAGTTGACGTCTTTAGACGATCCGAAGAAGCTGGCTCTGTAGTCGACCAGGCAATTGCAATTGGCGCAAAGGCCGTCTGGTTACAAGAAGGCGTAATTGATCACCAAGCTGCACAACGTGCACTCGATGCAGGCCTGTTAGTTGTGATGGATCGTTGCTGGTTAAAGGAGCACGCCAAAGGGCTAAGAGCAAGGAGCAAAACGTAATGGACTTTGGGCGATGAGCGGCGCACGCTAAAGCTCATTCCTCTCTTCCTCTTGGCGCTTTGCCCACTTGCCCAACACGCTATGTCAAATCAGATCCGAGCCGTAGTAATCACCTCCAGCGACGCCTGCTCCGTCGGTGAACGCGAAGATACGTCCGGCGAGACGTTAGTCCAACTCCTAACCGAACTAGGCGCGAAGATCGTCGGCCGAGCGATCATTAACGACGATCTCGAACCTCTCGCCGACAAGATGCGTGCTTATGCCGATCTAAAAGACGTGAATCTGATCGTGACGACGGGGGGCACCGGCTTTGGACCACGAGATAATACGCCAGAGGCAACCCTCAGCATCATCGAGCGCGAAGCTCCCGGTCTGGCGGAAGCGATGCGTATCCAGACTTCGAAAGACACGCCGATGGCCATGATCTCGCGCGGTGTATGCGGCATTCGATCAGACTGCCTGATCATCAATCTCCCCGGCTCACCCAAAGCCGTGCGCGAGTGCTTTGAAGTTATTCGGCCAGTCCTGGCACATGCTATTGCGTTGATAGAAGGCAGAACGGCGCATTAAGAAAGCATTCAGAACCCGTCATGAATAATTTCGGCGCGTTTATGTAGTCAGTACCGAGAGCGGTAGCGACCGGGTCCAATGCACTCCACCTCTAATTTCCCCGGAAAAGAACCCGGTCGCTACCGCTCTCGGTACTGACCTCATCGATCAACTTCAGCCGGGAAAGCGATGGAAGATTCTATGTGCCAAAAGGAATTAGGGCATTACGTATCCGATTTCTCGTTGACAGTTAAAGAGCGATCGTAAAGAATGCCGCGTTGTCGACGCAGACGCAGTTACCCTGAACTACTTTCTTTCACCCGGCCTCAACCTCGCCCATTTTGAAGGCCGAAAGTGTTCTTTTCACTAAGGAGTCAACGATGACAATCAATCCTCACGATTTCCGATGCAGTCTTTGGTCGCCTTGGTTCTCAATCAGAGTCTTTCGACGGTTTAGCTTGGCGGGCATGCTTCTACTGGCGTTTTCGGTTGCGGCGCTGGCGCAAACTACCACTACATCAACAAACGAAGGCATTCAAAAACGCTGGAACGAGTTTGGTGTCTGGGGTGGAATCTCGTTTGATGCGACCACCTTAATAGGCAAGACACCGGATGCGCGATTCGGCAACATAGGCTTGCGCTACGGACGCGTGCTGGCAGCCAGCAAGACCGTCGCGTTTGAGTGGACGCTTGATGCGATTCCCGTCGCGGTGCTTTCGAACACTCGATTCAATGTGGTGCCTTCGGGGACCGGTTTCGTCTTTACCCAGACTCGCAAGAGCGTCTATGGCTGGGGCGCGGCGCCCATCGGCCTGAAATTCAACTTCCGCCGCAATCGCCGCGCACAACCCTTCGCCCAAGCCACCGGCGGCTTCCTCTACTTCAACGAACAAGTACCGGTAGCCGGCGCCGCGCGTTTCAACTTCACCTTCGACTTCAGTGGCGGCGTGCAAATCGTCAACTCCAGCCGCCGCGCCTTTACGGTCGGCTACAAGTACCAACACATCTCAAACGGCTACCGGGCGAACTTTAATCCGGGTGTGGATGTGCAGATGGTCTTTGCAGGGTTTTCGGTGTTCAAGTAGGTCTACTTCTGATTTGGAGTGCGGTGACTTGTCACCGCTTTCCACGTCGCGACTTGTCGCGACGCACCCGGCGACAAGTCGCCGGGTTCCAAAGCGCCGACAAGTCGGCGCACTCCATACGAACTTCTTCATTGACATTGATCTGACGCGGCCCTTAATATTTTCACGTAAACGCACTTCAGATCAGGTTTCCTCGGAGAGCGATGTTACTGCTGCTTCAAGCAACGACCACTGCGCACACTGTCGGCGGCCCGAGCACGGCTTATTTGCCGGTGCTGGTCTTTTTGGTTTTTGCCGTCGCCTTTCCGGTGATGCCTTTGATCCTGGGACGCTTTCTGCGGCCCTGGAAATACGGGAAAGACAAGATGCGGCCGTACGAGTGCGGCATCGACCCGGAAACCGGCGCGCACGATCGGTTCACCGTGCGCTATTACATCGTCGCGATGCTGTTTTTGATTTTCGATGTCGAGACAATCTTTCTCTTGCCCTGGGCGATTATTTTCATGGGCGATGACTTTTCCTTCACCAAGTTCGCTCTCATCGAGATGTTCGTTTTCATAGGAATCTTAGTCGTTGGTTATTATTACGCGTGGCGCAAAGGTGCGCTGGAATGGGCGTAGGCATTTTGGATTTTTGATTGCCGATTGAGGATTAGCCTCGAAGGTAGCACGACGCGATTGGCCAATCAAAAATCTAAAATTGAAATCTAAAATCTCAAAAAATGGCTGAACACGACGAAGGCTTTGTCTTAACCACGGTTGATTCGATCACGAATTTCGTGCGGCGCACGGTGGCGGCAAAAGCGATCGATCTCGGCGCGCCGGTAGTCAACTGGGCGCGTAAATCCGCGTTGTGGCCGATGACTTTCGGTTTGGCCTGTTGCGCGATTGAGATGATGGCCACTGGCGCCGGCCGCTTTGATATCGATCGGTTTGGCGCCGGCGTCTTTCGCCCCAGCCCCAGACAAAGCGATCTAATCATCATTGCCGGCACGGTAACTTTGAAGATGGGCCCGGTCGTGCGGCGCGTATTCGATCAAATGCCTGAGCCGAAGTGGGTTATTTCGATGGGCGCCTGCGCCTCGACCGGCGGGCCTTTTGATTCTTACTCAACCATGCAGGGCGTGGATCGAACTATCCCCGTAGACGTTTACATTCCCGGTTGTCCACCCCGGCCCGAGGCTTTGCTTTACGGATTGATGCGCTTGCAGGACATCATCATGCGCGAATCGCCGTCTTCTTACATCTTCGATTCTGATGGCACCGTGCATCGGCAGCGTCGATTTGACGGTGAAGATCAGCTGCAAATTGCGCAAGCGAATGAAGCGGCTCGCATTGCTCTAGCCGCTAAGTAAGACCGGCAACCCCCTCGCCCCTTTTTTAGATAGCCGAACTGGAGCAGGAGGAGTCTCATGACAATCAATCGCACAACTAAGCTTTTAATCGTTCTTTCCATTCTCATCGCCCTTCCGGTCGTCGCCAGCGGGCAACGGAGAAAGCCGCGCCTGCGCCGGGCAGCACCGCGACCAGCCGTAGTCGTGGCGCCACTAGTTCCGATCGCAACCAATCTTAAAATTCGCTTGAACGATACGCTTTCAAGTAAAGAGTCGCGGGCCGGCGACCGGTTTACGGCAACCGTAATCGATCCGGTTCGTTTCAACGAAGCCACTGTTCACGGCCACATTCGCTCGATCGTCAAGTCCGGAAAAGTCACCGGACGGACAACGATGAACCTGGCGTTCGACTCAATTGATATAGGCGAAAAGCATGGCGTCCTTCATGGTTATGTGACGAAGGTTTACGGATCCGATTCCGCCAACGCGGATAACGAAGGCGGCGTGCAATCAAAGAGCCGCGGCAATCAGACACTCAAGCGCAGCGGCATCGGCGCCACGGCCGGCGCAATCATTGGCGGCATCGCCGGTGGCGGCAAGGGGGCGGCCATCGGATTGATCCTGGGCGGTGCTGGTGGAGCCGGCTCACTCGCGATTAACGGCAGCAAAGAGCTGAAGCTTGAATCAGGGACCGAGATGCTGGTGCATGTCACCCGCTAACTCGCATTCACGAGTCACAGTTTTAGTTGTGAAAGAGGCTTTGCCCAATCGGCAAAGCCTTTTTTGCTGGCGCGGAAGAAAAGCAAACCTACCTGCGTCTAAATAGGCGATGCTCGAGCAAACGGCCATTCACGCGGAGCAGCGAGTGCAAAGTTCGCCAGATTCGATTAATGCCGGCGTCATCAATGCCTGTCAGCAGGGCGACCGGGAGGCCTTTCGCTTGTTGTTCGAGGCGTACAAGGATCGTGTGTTTTCAATCGCCTGCTATTCGCTCGGCGACGAGACTGGGGCCGACGATGTTACGCAACAAATCTTTGTGAAGCTATTTACCTGTATCGGACAATTCCGCGGTGAGTCGGAATTCACGACCTGGCTTTATCGCCTGGTAATTAATTCATGTCTCGACGAGCGCAGAAGACGGCGCAGATTCTTGCCGGTCGAAGAGTTCACTCCAATGAGCAGGGCAGTGCATACGAAACCGCCGGAGTCCCGCTACGAACGTCGTGAAATTGCCGGCTCAGTCAGAGAAGCGATTGGGGGACTCAAGCCGAAAATGCGTCTTCCGATCCTGCTGAAATACATCGAGGGACTTTCTTATGAAGAGATTGCCGCGGTGCTCGGTTGTTCAAAAGGCACGGTGGCATCGCGTTTGAATCGTGCACACAAGGCGCTGGCAAAGAAGCTGGGCCATCTGCGCGGCGAGCTAGAGTTGTAGTGGCACAGACTTCAGTCTGTGATATTTATCCGCAAATCACAGACTAAAGTCTGTGCCACTTGGAGACCGAAGATGTTTTCTAAACACGTTTCCAGTTTAAGTTCGGCCTATTGTCATGAAGAGGTTTCGCCCGAGCAATCGCGGCGAGTCGCGAAGCATTTGATGAGTTGCCGGCGTTGTCGCGCCGAATTTGAAGAGGTCAAGTTTGGCGCCCGTTTGGCTGCGCACTTGCCGCTGATCGACTCATCTGGTTCCCTCTGGCGCGGAATCGAGATCGCTTTGGATGGCAACGGCCGGACCGCGCTGCCCCGACCACGAAGACGGATCATTCCGTTTTTGATTCAGCCTCGGTTCGCTGTGGCATCACTGGCCTTAGCAGTGCTGGTTATCGGAGTGGCTGCGTATTGGCTGCGTCATAACCCGAGGCCGTTTGAGGGAAGCGAAACCGTCGGGCCATCCTGGGACGTCGCACGTCTAAATGGCTCGCCGCGGATCAACTCTGCCCTGGTAGGCGACAAAGCAAAACTCGGCGTAGGCCAATGGCTCGAGACTGACACAGACTCGCGGGCGCAGCTCATTGTCAGCGATATTGGCCAGGTTGAGATCGATCCGAACACTCGCGTGCGCCTGGTTGAGACCAAGCCGACCGAACATCGACTCGAGCTGGCCCAGGGCCGCTTGAGCGCACGCATTTCCGCGCCGCCAAAACTCTTCTTTGTTGACACACCCTCGGGAGTGGCTGAAGATCTTGGCTGCGCGTACACCCTGGAAGTCGATAAAGCGGGTAACAGTCTGCTGCGGGTAACGATGGGTTGGGTTTCGCTTCAGTTGAAAGATCGGGAATCGGTCGTGCCCGCCGGCGCGGCATGTGCGACCAAACCCGGGATCGGGCCGGGCACGCCATACTTTGAAGACGCGTCAGAACAATTTCGAGTAGCGCTGTCCAGAGTGGACTTCGAGCGCGACATGGGCGACTACCTGGCGCCACTGGGAATTGTGCTCTCTAGTGCGAGAGTTCGCGACACGCTGACGTTATGGAACTTGTTGCCGCGGGTTTCCGATGCGGATCGCTCGCTGGTCTACGATCGCCTTGCTAAGCTGGTGACTCCTCCTCCCGGCGTGACTCGTGAAGGCGTTTTGAAACTCAACCAACAGATGCTCGATGCCTGGAAAGAGCAACTCGAATTCCGTTGGAGCGATAACTCATCTTCGGGGCCGCTCAAAGCACGGGCGAAGGTCAGGCTCGCGACCTTAAGGTCAGTACCACCTGCGTGAGCGGGTGGATCAAACACTTAACTGTCGGGTTGACCCTTTGGTCCCACCCGCTTACGCAGGTGGTACTGACTCCATTACGACGGCCTGGCGGGCAAAAAATAGATCGATTCGCCGCAAGTTTGGTTATGGTTAAGAGTTCAACCTTTAGGTTTTCTCTTTCGGCAAGCTAAAGCTTGAACTCTGATTCCTGGTCGTTCGTCCTGTATTGGATTTAGGAGGAAAAGAAATGCGCGCTTTGAGAATTACCGCAGCTTGCGTCCCGGTTCTGGCCGTCATCGTGTTCCTTGGCGTCAAACTTTCTGCGCGACACAAGACGAACACCGGCAACAGCCCCGCAGAAAACAATCTCATCGTTCACGAGTGGGGAACATTTACCTCTATCGCCGGCAAAGATGGGGTCACGCTTGAGTGGCGACCGCTCGATGGGCCCCCTGACCTACCTAAATTCGTTCACACAATTCAGGAGGGTGATGGCGGCTTGCGCAACGCCCCCAAGGCCGATCTCCGAGGGGTGGTGCGAATGGAAACGCCGGTCATCTACTTTTACTCGAACAGCGAAATGGACGTGTCAGTGAAGGTTGATTTTCCGAAAGGCAAGATTACCGAATGGTACCCACAGGCGCGCCTGGTTAAGACGGGCGTCAACTGGGGACGATTCAAAGTCATGCCCGGCGCCGCGCTCAATCTTCC
>JAWWPL010000026.1:0-4631 GCA_033850605.1 Blastocatellia bacterium
CCTTTCCGCACATCAGGCGGCAGAGCCGCAAGGTCGTGAGACTGCTCGCGCCCGCAACCCTGTCAGGGTTGCATCAATCGCAGACCCCGATCCCAGGGTAGTCGCTGCGCGACAACCCTGGGCTGCAAGATGCAACCGCGTTGCGGTTGAAAAAGCATTAACTCATGAACTATCCGATTTAATGCGCGCTTATTTCTTGTGGGCATGCCACGCTGCCAGGACCGCGGCTTCGCGTTCAGCCGTGATCCCCGATCTTAATCTCGCCTGCCTTTCCGGCGACTGCTTCTTGAACCATTCGAGCGTTGCCCGCGCTGTGTCGGGAATGGGCCGGAAGGTCAGGCCATGCTTCAGCGCCTTCTTGATATTAAGCATTTTAAAACCTTGTTCCGGCCCGTGCGGCGCGACCCATACAGGCATCTCGTTCCAGGGACTGACTCCACAAGAAAGCAGAAAGTCGGTATCAACCCAGGTTAATCGAGACTCGGCGTTGGTGACCTTCTTAATCTGGCGCAACATTTCTCCCATAGACAGTTTTGAATCGGGACCTGTGGCGTTAAAAATTCCGGTGGTTCCCTGCTCGGCCATGCGGATTGTCCATTCGGCCAGGTCGCGTGCGTCGATGAACTGAACTGTATCGGTGTCGGGATCGCCGGGCGCCAGGATTTCGCCGCCGCGATCAAGACGCACGGGCCAATAGGTAAAGCGATCCGTTTCATCGCCCGGTCCAACGATCAATCCGGGCCGAACGATCAGTGTTCTTCCCGGGAACCATTTCTCGGCTTCTCTTTCCGACACGACTTTGAGCGGTGCATAGAGAGGAGTAGGCGAAGCTCGCATCGTCGCCTGAGTTTCTTTCATCGCATCGCCGCCAAAATACTTCGCCAGGGGACCGCTTTCGTCCATTCCGGGCTTATTGTCGGCATAGACCGAAGTGGTCGAGGTGAAGACATACCGATCTACGTTTCCCTTAAGGATGCGCGCCACATCACGCACCCAAACGGGAAGGACTGTGGGGATGTCTATGGCGACGTCCCACTGCCTTCCTTTGAGGGCGTCGAGCTGGCCATTGCGATCGCCGATTAACTGTTCAGCTTCTTTGGGAAGCTCACCCGGATGCGTCCTGCCGCGATTGAAAACCGTGACTTTATGTCCGCGGCTGAGTGCATAACGAACCTGGAAGGGTCCCGTAAACCCGGTTCCGCCCAGAATCAAAATGCGCAAAGGCTTTGCGGCCTGACCTGTTGCAGCGCCGGCTGACAAAATAGATGGACCAGCTATTAGACTAATGCCCAGACTTCCCCCTGCCAAAGCTGACAGTTTGAGAAAGTTTCTTCGATTGGTTGGCATTTATTCGTCCCCGCGAGAGATCTCGATCTTCTTCAAGGTTACTCGGGCGTTATATCAGGTTTTGAGCGTCAGTCAACCATGGCGCAACATCATGGCGCAATACTCTGTTTGGCAAAGGGATCGGATCGCTGACATCCTGTCCGCCAGCGCGCGCAGCACGCTCAGATCCCACGGAAGAATCCTCTGTGAAGAATATTCGCGCTGCCGCTCAGGCGGACAGGATGTCCGCGCTCCGTCGTTGTGCGTTCCGTCGTTTGCTTGCGATTGCGCGCTGATGGTATAAGACGTTTTCGTCTTCCCTTGACCGCTACCTCGTTCGGAGTTCTCACATGAAAACTAACTTAGTCCAGAGCTACCCTGTCTTCAGGAGAAAAATCATGACTCTTCGCACCCGCACACACTTATTGTTTCTGGCCGCAATCATTGCGCTGGCAGCCTGCCTCAGCGGAACGCAGCAACATGCTGCAATTATTCCGGCCCAGGCGCAGACCCAGCCCCAGGCGCAGTCACTCTCAGAGCCTATGCCCGTCGATCCACAGATCACCATGGGCAAGTTCGCCAATGGCCTCCGCTACTACATTCGAAATAATAAGAAACCTGAAAAGCGCGCCGAGTTGCGGCTAGTCGTCAAAGCCGGATCGATTCTGGAAGACGACGACCAGCAGGGACTGGCCCACTTGGTCGAACACATGGCTTTCAACGGCACCAGTCACTTCCCCAAAAACGAACTCGTCTCGTTCATCGAATCGCTGGGCATGCGCTTTGGCGCTGACGTGAACGCCTACACCAGCTTTGACGAGACGGTGTATATGCTCACGGTTCCGACCGACAAACCTGAGACGATAGATAAGGGGCTGCTGGTTCTTGAAGACTGGGCGCACAACCTATCGTTCGATCCGGTCGAGATCGACAAAGAGCGCGGAGTGGTGATGGAAGAATGGCGGCTGGGACGCGGCGCGAGCGCGCGCATGCGGGACAAGTTGTTTCCAGTGCTGCTCAAAGGCTCTCGCTATGCCGATCGGCTGCCGATTGGCAAGCCGGAGATTATTCAGAACGGTAAGCAGGAGCGATTGAAGCAGTTCTATGCGGACTGGTACCGGCCCGATTTGATGGCCGTGGTCGCGGTTGGTGACTTCGACAAAGCGGCCATCGAAAAAATGATCACATCCCACTTCGCAGCCATCCCAGCGGCGACCAAGCCACGGCCGCGGACAATGTACGACGTGCCCGATCATGCCGAGACGGCTTTTGCGATCGCTACCGACAAAGAGAACAGCCGGACAAGTGTCGAGATCGATACCTTGCTGCCGTCGCGTCCGGAAGGAACGGTCGGGGCCTATCGGCAAAAGACTGTTGACGGCCTTTTCTCAGGCATGCTTTCGGCACGCTTTGCAGAGTTGGCCCAGAACGCCAACGCGCCATTCATTTTCGCCGGCGCGGGCCGTGGAAGTTTTTTCGCACGATCGAAAGATTCCGCAACGCTCTTCGCTCTGGTAAAGGAGGATGGCATCGAACGTGGCCTTGATACTCTCCTCAGCGAAGCTGAACGCGTAGCACGCTTTGGCTTCACTGCCACCGAACTGGATCGGCAGAAGCAAAACGTCCTGCGCACTTACGAGCGCAACGCGCTGGAAAAGGAAAATCGCCTGGCCGCCAGCCGCGCCGATGAGTACGTGCGAAACTTCCTCGACGACGAAACTTTGCCCACTGCGGATGATGAGTACGCGCTGCATAAGCGTCTCCTGCCGGGAATCACTCTGGAGGAAATCAACAAACTCGCCCGCGAGTGGTTTCCCGACCGCAACCGTACGGTGGTTATCCAGGCTCCCGAGAAGACCGGTCTGGTAATTCCCGACCAAACAAAACTCGCCGCGGTGATTAAGGCCGCAGGGACAAAAGACCTGAAACCATATGTAGACACCGTGGCCGGCGCAGCGCTGCTCGAGTCGCCTCCGGCGCCGGGAACAATCGCCAAAACCACGACTAAAGATGATATCGGCATCACTGAGTGGGAACTCTCCAATGGGGTCAGGGTGATTCTTAAGCCGACGACATTTAAGGAGGATGAAATCCTGTTTCGCGCCACCAGTCCCGGCGGCACCTCTCTGGTCGGCGACAAGGACTACATTCCGGCCAACTCGGCCACGCAAGTGATCAATGCCGGCGGGATTGGCAAATTCAGCTCTACCGATCTGCGGAAGTTCATGACGGGAAAAGTTGCCGCGGCGACTCCCTTCATCAGTGAGCTTGAAGAGGGATTGAATGGCAGCGGCTCTCGCAAGGACCTGGAGACAATGTTTCAGCTTATCTACCTGAGGTTCACCCAGCCGAGAGCGGACGCGACTGCCTTCGCGGTCCAGTCCAGCCAGACAAGAACGTTTCTCGCGAATCAAACGTCGATTCCTGAATTTTCATTTTTCGACACACTCAATACCACCAGATATCAGAATCACCTGAGAAGACGTCTGGCAACGCCGGCAACCGTTGATGAATGGAATCTCGACAAATCGCTCGCCTTTTATAAAGATCGGTTTGCGGACGCCAGTGACTTCACCTTCATCTTTGTCGGCAGCTTTGATTTGCCGACAATTAAGCCGCTGGTCGAGCGTTATTTGGGATCGCTACCCTCGATTCGCCGGAAGGAATCGTGGAAAGACGTGGGCGCGCGGACGCCGGCGGGCATTGTCGAGAAGAAGGTTGAAAAAGGAATCGAACCCAAGAGCCTTTCGGCAATCGTGTTCAGCGGACCATTTGAGTTCAATCAAACGAACCGCGTGGCTCTTCGGGCCATGGCCGAAATTCTGCAAACCAGACTGTTAGAGGCTATTCGCGAAGAGTTGGGAGGCACCTACGGAATCAATGCGTCGCCCGCCTATGAACGCATTCCTAATCCAACGTATTCAATAGCGATTCAGTTTGGGAGCGCCCCTGACCGCACCGAGAATCTGATCAAGAGAGTCTTCCAGGAAATCGAACTGCTCAAAACCAACGGCCCGACTGATAAGCAGTTAAACGACGAGAAGGAAGCACTCCTGCGAGAGTTCGAAACCAATGCGAAGCTGAACAACTATCTGTTGAGCCAGATCAACGCGCGGTATCAGAACGGCGACGATCCGGCCGGCATTTGGCGCATCCCGGAGTTCTACAACAAGATCGACAAGGCGATGATTCAGCAGGCTGCGAAGACGTATCTCAACACGAATAATTACGTGGAGGTAATGCTGTTTCCGGAAAAGAAATAAGAGCGAACTTGCGTGCAGCTTTGCCGCTGGATGTGCGGAAAC
>JAWWPL010000030.1:0-12120 GCA_033850605.1 Blastocatellia bacterium
GCGTCGATGTGATCGTGGTTGATTCGGTGGCGGCACTAGTGCCCCGCGCTGAGCTGGACGGAGAGATGGGTGATTCGCTGCCGGGTTTGCAGGCGCGTCTGATGTCCCAGGCGCTGCGCAAGCTGACCGCTATCGTGGCCCAGTCGAACACATGCTTCATCTTCATCAATCAGATTCGTGAAAAGATTGGCGTGATGTTCGGCAGCCCCGAAACAACTACGGGTGGGCGGGCGTTGAAGTTTTATTCGTCTCTGCGGCTGGACATCCGGCGCATCGGGGCCATCAAAGACGGCGATCGGATCGTCGGCAACCGGACCAAGGTCAAAGTCGCCAAGAATAAAGTCGCGCCGCCGTTCCGCGAGGCCGAGTTCGACATCATGTATGGCGAGGGAATTTCCCGCGAAGGCGATCTGCTGGACCTGGCTGCCAACAACCGCGTAGTCGAGAAGAGCGGCGCCTGGTTCTCTTATAAAGGCGAGCGCCTGGGCCAGGGCCGCGAGAATTCGAAGCAGACTTTGAAAGACAATCCTGAAGTGCTGAAGCGCATTGAAAATGATGTGCGGCGCGCGCTGGGTATGCGGGTGCATGGCGAAGTTGCGGCAGCCACGACGCCGCCGGTTGAACAGAAGAAAGCGGCGGCGGCTACTGCAGCAGACAAGAAGTAGTCTGAGTTGGTGGCTTTGCCACGTGATGTGCGGTAAGGCTTTGCCTTACCGAGAAGCGTTCAATAATGTTCGAGGCTATGCCTCTCGCTCGTCGAGGCATAGCCTCCACGAGTCTCAGGATGGGGAGTCATTCCCCAAGGTACGACGGCGGAGCCGCGAGTGGGAGTCCGTAGACTTCTTGACTGGCAATGCAGCGCTCGCTACTGTTTTCCTATGAGCACCGAACAAGTTATCGCAGATGCGATGGCCCTGCCGCTGGCAGAACGAGTCTCACTCGCGCAGGCGCTGTGGGAGAGCATTGACGCAGGATTGCCGGATACAGAGGAACGTGCCGCCGTTAATCAGGCCATCCAGCGCGATGAAGAGCTCTCGTCAGGCAAAGTAACAGGTCGCACACATGAAGAAGTCATGCAAGCGGCGCGACGCGCGCTCGAATGCGACTGATCTACCATCCCGATGCCGAAAGCGAACTAATCGACTCAGCGCGATATTACGAAAGCCGCGTCGCGACGCTGGGCATGCAGTTTCTCAATGAAGCGGACCGAGCGGTTGCGATAATCCTCGAAGCGCCAGAACGTTGGAGAGTCATCGAGCAAGGCGTGCGCAGATATTCAATGCCCCGCTTCCCATACGCCGTCTACTACCGCGATTTTCCTGACCACCTTCACATTCTTGCTTTCAAACATCACCGGCGACACCCTGATTACTGGCGCTATCGCGTTTCCGAGTAAAGCGTTAAGCCTTTACAGACCTTCACCGATCCTCGCATAATCCGCCGGGCCTGATTTCTGCTTATGAGCGAAACGATTCTCATCAAAGGCGGCACAATCGTGACGATGGACGAAAAGAATTCCATCGTGCGCGGTGACGTGCTGATTCGGGACGGTCGCATTGCGGAGGTTGGCCGTATCGACTCCGATGCGGACACGATCATCGAGGCGGCCGGTTGTGCGGTACTGCCGGGCTTTGTCCAGACGCACATCCATCTTTGTCAGACTTTGTTTCGTGGATCAGCTGACGATCTCGCTTTGATTGATTGGCTCAAGCAGCGCGTATGGCCGATGGAAGCTGCGCACACCGCTGCATCCATTCGCGCCTCGGCGCGATTAGGTATCGCAGAGTTGGTAAAGGGTGGAACAACCTGCGCGCTCACGATGGAAACCGTCAGGCACACCGAAGAAGTTCTGCGGGTGGTCGATGAGACCGGCTTCCGCGCTACGGTCGGCAAGTGCATGATGGACAAAGGCGATGAAGTGCCGGCCGGTTTGCTCGAAAAAACAGACGAATCGATTCGCGAATCGGTGGCGCTGATCGAGCAGTGGCACGGAACCTCAGGTGGCCGTGTGCGCTGTTGTTTTGCGCCGCGGTTTGCCGTCAGTTGCACTAAGGAACTCTTGAGTGAGGTGGCTAAACTAGCGGTTAAGCATCAGGTGATGATTCACACCCATGCTTCCGAAAACAAGAAGGAATGCGAGCTGGTCGAAGGTGAGACTGGCCGGCGCAACGTGGCTTATCTGGATTCACTGGGAATTTCCGGCGCGCACATAATGCTGGCTCACTGTGTCCACTTAGACACGGAAGAGATGGAGACGTTGGCGCGAACGAAGACTAACGTGGCGCACTGCCCGTCATCGAATTTGAAACTCGGATCGGGTTTGGCGCGGGTGGCCGAAATGCTGGCGCGCCGGATCCCGGTTTCGCTGGGCGCAGACGGCGCAGCCTGCAACAACCGGCTGGACATGTTTACGGAGATGCGCACCGCTGCGCTGCTGCAGAAACTTGCCCATGGACCGGAAGCACTGCCGGCCGGACGGGTTCTGCGCATGGCGACAATCGACGGCGCGCGCAGCTTGGGACTGGGAAAGGAGATCGGCAGCATTGAAGCCGGCAAGCGCGCGGACGTGATCGTGGTTAGTCTCAACCAACTGCATTCGACTCCGCCTACAGATATCGTTTCGGCTTTGGTTTACTCGGCGGTCGCTGCAGACGTGCGCGCCACAGTTATTGATGGGCAGGTGTTGATGCGCGACGGTGAGCTTTTGACGTTGAACGAAGCCAGCGTGATTGAAGAGGCAAATCGCGAGGCGAAGAGTCTGGGTGAACGTGCGGGTATCGCTGGCTAGAAATCGATTCAACGCAAAGGACGCACAGGTTCTCGCAAAGGACCGCAAAGAGATTTCCTCTGCGTACCTTCGCGAGGACCTTTGCGTCCTTTGCGTTTAGGCTTTTGATCCTGATACATCCAAAGTATGCCCCGCTCAACGCTAACGCTTCCGGCTTTTGCCAAAATCAATCTGAGCCTGAGAGTCTTCGGGAAGCGCCCGGATGGGTATCACGAAGTCGATACCGTCTTGCAGACGATCAGCCTGCACGACACGATCACCTTCACCATGACTGAAACTCCTGAGATCGTTTTGTCTTGCGATGATCGGTCTTTGCCAACGGGAGGTGACAATCTGATTTACCGCGCGGCCAAATCTCTGCAGTCCAGGTTTGCGCCAGGCAAGGGCGCCCGGATTTGTCTGATGAAGCGAATTCCAGTCCAGGCAGGATTAGGCGGCGGATCGTCCGATGCTGCCGTGACATTATTGGCGCTGGCGCATCTGTGGCAGGTGACTGCAAAAGGGCCGGAGCTTTTGGAAATGGCGGCAGACCTCGGGGCCGATGCGCCCTTTTTCTTTTTCGGAGGCACAGCGCGCGGAACCGGCGCCGGTAACAATATGGCGCCACTGGGTGATGCGCCAGATCAGTTCCTGCTGCTGATTAAACCCAGCGCGAACATCGCGACATCGGCTGCCTACAAATCGCTCAAGGCCCGTTCCTTGACAACCGCGGAAGCCAAAACTATTCTTTCTAGTTCGGAACGGGGCGATTTCTCTGACAGTTTCGACTCAACAGATCTGCAAAACGATTTCGAGCCGGCTGTGTTTGAACTTGAGCCTGAGATCAAACGGGCGAAAGTTGCCCTGACTAAGGCTGGCGCTAAAGCGGCCTTACTGGCCGGCAGCGGGTCGGCTGTTTTTGGCATTTTTGACAATGGGGATGCGCAGGAACGCGCCATTCAGATGATTGAACTCGAGGCTGGTTGGCGCGTCTTTCTTTGTAGAACGGTTGGGCGCAACGCCTATCGTAGCGCGATGGGCCCGGCGGGCGAAATCTTCGCACTTTTGTTTGGCCGATGACGTGGGTCGATAATGTTGGGGCGTCGCCAAGTGGTAAGGCACCGGTCTTTGGATCCGGCATTCGTAGGTTCGAATCCTTCCGCCCCAGCCAATTTTAGAAGTGGCACAGACTTCAGTCTGTGATTTGAGCTTGCGTAAGGTAAGACACACAGACTGAAGTCTGTGCTACTGGCTAATGGGAACCACCGGCGGCATCAAAATTTTCTCGGGCACTGCGCATCGCGCCCTGGTCGAAGAGATTTGCCACGAACTTTGTTGCGATCTGGGAAAGGCGACGGCAGCCCGTTTTTCCGACGGGGAATTTAATTTCCAGGTCGAAGAGAATGTTCGAGGCGCCGATGTTTTCATTGTACAGCCGACGTGCCCGCCGACCGACGCGTACCTGATGGAACTGTTGGTGATGCTCGATGCGTTCCGTCGTTCATCTGCCGAGCGTCTTACCGCGGTGCTGCCGTATTACGGTTATGGCCGATCTGATAAGAAGGATCGACCACGCGTGCCGATTGCGGCCAAGATGGTAGCGAATCTGCTGACCACCGCGGGAGCTGATCGGATTCTGACAATCGATCTGCACGCGGCCCAGATTCAGGGGTTCTTTGATATTCCGGTGGATCACTTGTACGCAGCGCCGGTAATGATTCGTTACTATCAGGAGCGTCCGTTGCCGAATCTGACAGTGGTGGCGCCCGATACAGGCGGCGCCGAACGGGCCCGCGCCTACGCCAAACGGCTGGATGCCGAACTGGCACTGTGCGATAAGCGTCGCGATAAACCCAATGTGGCCGAAGTGATGAACGTGGTCGGCGACGTGGAAGGCCGAAACTGTTTGATTGTTGACGACATGTGCGACACAGGCGGATCTTTGACCAAGGTTTCATTGGCTTTGAAGCAGGCGGGCGCGGCTCGTGTTGACGCATGCTTCACACATCCGGTACTGTCAGGACGTGCGGCACAGCATCTGGGGAACTCGGGAATTGAGCAGATCGTTGTCACGAACACAATTCCGCTGAATGCAAAAGCAGCGGAACTGAAGAACATCAAGGTTTTAAGTATTGCGCCTCTTTTGGCGAAAGCAATCAAGTCGATCCATGAAGAGACCAGCGTCTCTTCGCTCTTTGTATGAACACTGGGCCCGTTGGCCTAAGTAAACAAAGGGCAAACACTGAAAGCTAAGTAGCCGTCGCCCTCAGCTTTCAGCAAAAACAATTTGGGTAGCATTTTGTGGCACAGACTTCAGTCTGTGATCGCTTGTGCAATATCACAGACTGAAGTCTGTGCCACTTTTTCATTGGAGAGCAATTATGGCGGAGACAAAAGACATTGTGGTGCGTGCCGTGCGGCGCGAGGGTCGGGGAAAGAATGACGCGCGCCGGGCGCGCCGTAGCGGTCAGGTGCCGGTGACGATGTATGGCGGCGGCGTTGACGCCGTGTCGGCGCTGGCAGAGTTACGTGACCTGGCGGCAATCCTGCGCTCCGATACCGGCCGGAACACTATCTTCACGCTGGATGTTGATGGTGTCGAAGCCACCGAAGTGATGTTTGCGGACCGTCAGATTCATCCGGTGCGCAGCCGCCTGATCCATGCCGATTTCAAACGGTTGGTGAAAGGCGAGAAGATCGAAGCTACCGTGCCGCTCCGCCTGGTCGGAGATCCGATTGGCGTCCGCGAGCAGGCCGGCATGCTCGAGCAGATAGTGCGCGAAGTGGAAATTCGTTGCGAACCGCGCGAAATTCCTGAAGCGCTGGAAGTTGATGTTACCAACCTTGAGGTACACCACGTCCTGCACGTGTCTGACATTCCGCTGCCCGCGGGAATCGAAATCCTGGAAGCACCCGATACCGTGATCGCGACCGTCGGCGTGGTTAAGGAAGAACCGGTAGCCGCAGCACCGGTCGAAGGGGAAGCAACAACTGAGCCTGAAGTAATCGGCAAGGGCAAGAAGGAAGACGAAGAAGGCGCCGAAGAAGAGAAGAAGTAGGGAGATTGCCGATTTGCGATTGCCAATTGCCGATTGGTTTCGCAGGGCCAGTGGCGAATTTCAATTGGCAAACGGCAATTGAAAATCGGAAATGTATCTGATCGTAGGGCTCGGCAATCCGGGCAGCGAGTACGAATTGACCCGGCACAACGTCGGTTTTTTGCTCATTGACAAGTTGGCCGACGGTGCCGGCATCGCGGTGAAGCGACGTGAATGTCGTTCGCTGGTAGGCGGCGGGGTGATTGAAGGCCGGCGGTCAAAGCTGGTGAAGCCGCAGACCTATATGAATTTGAGCGGCGAAGCCGTTGCCTGTCTGACGGCGAAGGACGAACTGGCCGAGACTGATAAATCGCTAATCGTTATCAGCGACGACTTGGCTCTGCCGTTTGGCACGATTCGTTTGCGGGCGCGCGGCAGTGCCGGCGGGCACAACGGTTTGAAGTCGATCATCGCCACCCTGGGAACCAACGAGTTCATTCGGCTGCGGATCGGAATTCAGCCCGAGCATCCAGTAAGTGACGCGAAGAAATTCGTGCTGGATGAATTTGCGGCCGCTGAACGGCGCGCCTTAAAAGAGATTCTGGAGCGCAGCGCCGAAGCGGTGTGCTCGGTTTTACGAGATGGCATTGCCAAGGCGATGTCGCTTTACAATTGATTTGGAAAAGCAGATCTCAAATTTCAAATCTGAGATCTGAGATTCGAGGTTTTCTGGTTTTCGTTTAGATGGTGGAGACTCATCCGCCAAGCCTGGTAGCAGCCGGACAATCCGGCTTCTAAACGAATTAAGGCTACGGCCGGACAGTCCGGCTTTCGGAATTGGAGGTTGAAGTTGGCGGAAAAAAGAACGTACGAAGTGGTTTTTATCATCGATCCGGGAGCGGGTGACGATGAGGTGATGCGCCTCAGCGAAGCGGTGCAGAAGATCATCACCGGACAGGGCGGCGTCATTACCAAGACCGAGATCATGGGAAAGCGACAGCTGGCCTATGAAATCAATCACAAAAAGGACGGCACTTACGTGCTGTTGGAAGTCGAAGGTTCCGGCGCTGAGATTGCCGAACTGGAACGCCGCATGCGCGTCAATGACCAGATTCTCAGGTACATGACGATACGGGTCGACGAAGATCGGCGTCGCGCCGACAAACTGAAAGACCGGCGCGCGCGTAAAGCGGCGCGACGGACTGGCGCAAAGAATAAGGCCAGTGGCGCGGCCGCGGGGTCAGGCCCGGCAGTCACTGAGGCCGATGATGCTGGAGCCTGAGGGGCTCGCTTATCGATCAGGGTGTCGTTGAAGGCAGAAGTGCGCGACTTTGAAACGAGTTTCGAAGTTGGCGGTGTCGAGGGAAGGGAAAAAATATGTCATCAAACTACGAAGATCGCGAGAACTCATACGGTTTTGAGCGCGAATATGAACGGGCCATGCCGGGTCGTGGCGGTCGCCGCATGCAGCGGCGGAAAATTTGCCGCTTCTGCATGGACAAGGTCGACTTGATCGACTTTAAGGATGTAAAGCTGTTGCAGTCTTACATTCCAGAGCGCGGGAAAATTTTGCCCCGGCGCATTTCTGGAGCCTGCGCCGCGCATCAGCGGATGCTGGCAGAAGCGATCAAACGCGCACGCAACATCGCGCTGCTGCCTTATGCAGCCGACTGAATTTAGTGGCACAGATTTCAGTCTGTGATCTTGAGTCGGAAGAAATCACACACTGAAGTCTGTGCCACTTTTAGGGAGTTATCGAAAAATGTCACATAAACAGGTCCTTTTACGCGAAGATATCGACAACCTGGGCGCCCGCGGCGAGATCGTGCGCGTCAAAGCCGGTTACGCCCGCAACTATCTGCTGCCGAGAAATCTGGCGGTCGAGGCCACCTCGAATAATCTCCGGCAAATTGAAGGCGAACGCGCGGCGCTGGCCAAACGCGAAGCAAAGGATCGCTCGTCGGCAGAGTTACAAGCCGACGCATTGCGCGGTCTGAAGTTAAAGTTCGAGCGCAGAATAGGCGAAGCAGGAGTGCTTTACGGTTCGGTAACGTCGATGGACATTGCTCACGAGCTGAAAGAGCAGGGCTATGAAATCGATCGACGGCGCATCGTCTTGCGCGAGCCAATCAAGCGCTTTGGGAGTTACGAGGTGCCAGTGCGTCTGCATCGCGACGTAACGGTTCAGTTGCCGGTGAGTGTTCTGGGCGAAGGCGGGATCGAGATCGATGTGACCGCGTTGGATGCTGATGCTGGAGTTGCCGCGCCTTCCAATGAAACCAAAGCTCAAGACGCAAATCCCGGCGCCGAAGAATAACGTAAGAGAAGTCGTGCAACGAGCCAGCGTAGCTGGCGACAGAGTTTAGCCCAGGGTGAAGCTAGAGTAGCGAGCGGAACCCTGGGTCATCATTAATACGGAACCCAAGCCCGCTTTAGCGGGCGACAGAGAGACGCCTTAACGATCTATTTCTGTCGCCCGCTAAAGCGGGCTCTCACTTTTTTTGTTGCGCGAGATCGACGGGTTTCGCTTCGCTCCACCCGTGGCTACTACTATGTCGCCTGCTCCGCAGGCTCATTGAAGGGTGCTGCCAAAGATCGTGAATTCTAGAAATAGTTTTTACTACCTCAGATATAACCGAGATCGTGGTCGCTACATTCATGAGTTGTCTTATGCCTGTAGTATAGTCGCCGCTCTAATTTGATTTTCGGACTACTCGCCGCCGTCGCGATGAAGTTCCACCTCGTATTCAATGGCTACACCAGAACCGATTCGCGACCCGATTCTTGAGCGACCTCTTCCCAGCAGTCCCGAAACCGAACGCGCTATTCTCGGCGCGGTCATCTTAGACAACTCGCTTATAGCGCAGGCAGTGGAACTGTTGAAGCCTGCCGACTTTTACGTTCCGTCACATCGTCGCGTGTTCATTGCGATGATCGCGCTGTTCGAACACGGCTCGGAAATAAATCCGATTCTGATTGCCGAAGAGTTGCGCCGCGATAATTCTTTGGAGAGTTCAGGCGGGGTGCTATTCCTGACTAACCTGACTTATGGATTGCCGCACGTGACCAGTATCGTGCAGTTCGCCAAAGTCGTGCGGGGAAAGTCATTGCTCCGGCAGTTAGTCAGAGTCGCCAACAAGATCAGCGCTGAAGCCCTGGAAGAAGAGGACGAGCCGCAGAATATTCTGGATCACGCGGAGCACGCGATTTTTGCGCTGGCTGACGAACGCATCCGGCAGGGTTTTGAACACATTAAGCACCCGGCTGAACGCGTACTGGAAAAAGCAGAAGCGGTCGAGCACCGCGATATGGTTGTGACCGGCGTGGCCACCGGTTTTCGCGGGCTGGATGCGTTGACTTCGGGTTTCCAGAAGCAGGATCTAGTCGTCATCGCGGCGCGGCCTTCAATGGGTAAAACCAGTCTGGCGCTGACGCTCGCCCAGCACGCAGCTATTGAAAGTAAGGCGGTCGTTGGGATTTTTTCGCTGGAAATGTCAGCCGAAGCACTGGCGATGCGCATGCTCTGCTCGGAAGCCAGCGTTGACGCGCAAAAGTTTCGCAGCGGTTACCTCTCTAACGAAGAATGGTCGCGTTTGGGCAAGGCGCTGGGCAAACTCGCCGATGCGCGCATCTTCATTGACGATACCGCAGCGATATCGGTGCTTGAAATGCGCGCGAAAGCGAGGCGTCTGGCGACAGAACAGAAGCAACTCGACATGATCGTGGTTGACTACTTACAACTCATGTCCGGTTCGTCAGGTCGTTTTGAATCGCGCCAACAGGAGGTTTCGCAAATCTCACGCGAACTGAAAGCCCTGGCGAAAGAATTGAACATCCCGATGGTGGCGCTGTCGCAATTATCGCGCGCGCCTGAGAACCGCACCGACCACCGGCCGCAGCTGGCCGACCTCCGTGAGTCAGGCGCGATCGAACAGGATGCCGACGTGGTCGCGTTCATCTACCGGGAAGAGCAGTACCACAAGAGCGACGAGAATAAGAATATTGCCGAGTTGATTGTCGCCAAACAGCGTAATGGTCCCACCGATACCGTCTATCTGGCGTTCCTGAATCAGTTCGCTAAATTTGCCGATCTTGATCGTGACGCTCTGGGTGCTTATCTGGCCAGGTTCGATCGTTCGAAGGGCTCGCCGCGCATTAGCCGCGGTGACGAGTTCTAGTTTGACTCCCGATTCACCAGCCAACAAATTTGGAGTGAGGTAACTTGTTACCGCTTTTATTGGCCGCGACTTGTCGCGGCCCGGAAGAAGCCGTGGTCGCCAGGCTCGCGACGACAAGTCGCCGCTCTTAAAAGCGCTGACAAGTCAGCGCACTCCAAACCGGCTCTTTTCTGTTTGCGCCGATCTGTGTTTGACTAGACTAAAAGATGACGATGGAAGACAACATTGGCCGTCCGACCTGGGCCGAGATCGACCTCGACGCGCTCGCGGAAAACCTGCGCGTTATTCGCGAGCAGGTCGGCAGCGATGTGAATGTTATGGCCGCGGTAAAAGCGAACGCATACGGCCACGGGGCGGTCCCGTGCGCATTGCGTTTGGAAAGTGAAGGCATCGATTGGTTTGGCGTGGCCATGCCGGAAGAAGGAATTGAGTTGCGGCAAGCGGGTGTCACCAAACCAATTCTTTGTCTGGGAGGATTCTGGGCCGGTCAAGAGGCTGACTGTTTGCAGCAACGACTGACTCCGGTTGTCTACCGGCTGGATATGATCGAAGCATTGGATAGCGCTGCCCGAGACGCAGACGTGATTGCCGATGTTCACGTCAAGATCGATACGGGCATGGGCCGGTTGGGGGTGCGCAACGACGATGTCCGCGCGTTCTGTGACTCACTATCGCGTTTCCAGAATATCCGCGTTGACGGATTGATGACTCATCTCGCAGCCGCCGATGATCCAGCTCAAGAGGCTTTCACAAACAATCAGCTCAAACGATTTCAGCAGGCAATAACTCTGTTTCGCGAAAAAGGTTTTGTACCGGCCTTTGTGCATGCAGCAAACTCCGCCGCGACCTTTGCTTATCCGCAGGCGCGCGGAAACATCGTGCGGCCGGGCGGAACCCTTTACGGCTTTCGGCGCGACGTGCTTCCCCCGGAGTTCGAGACTTCACAACTTCGGCCCGTCATGTCCTTGCGCTCACGGATAATGCTTTTGAAGTTAGTCGGTAAAGGTGAGAAGCTCGGTTACGGCTGTACCTTTGAAACCACACGAGAATCTCGAATTGCGACGGTCCCGATCGGCTATGACGATGGATACCGGCGCGCGCTCTCAAACCGGGGTCGCGTGATCGTCGGTGGAAGTTTCGCGCCGGTCGTCGGCCGTGTGTCGATGGATCTAACGTTGATTGATGTAACGGACGTGCCGGGAGTCTCGCTTAACGATCAAGTGATCTTATTGGGCAGCCATGGCGCCTTGTCGATCACAGCAGAAGACCTCGCCGAAGCGGCCGGCACTATCTCTTACGAAATTACCTCCGGCATAAGCCCCCGAGTGCCCAGAACCTACCTGGAAAATAGAAACGAGACCTAATCGCGGTCCTTCAACACTCTGCAAGCAGGCGCGCTAAACAGCGGAAGCCCCAATCTTCCAACGTCGGCGTTGTCAGAAAAACGTTGACGGGGTTATGAATCTGGCTTATCGTGCACCCGCCAATTAGGTAGTTCCAGGCTGGTCCTCAGAGCCTCAGTCGTGCTCCTACCGTACCAGCCAAAGTTTACGCACAGTCTTTTCGCTCGGCTTTATCTTGCCCGGCTCTCTAACGACTTCTATCGCCTTCCCCAAGGCAGAAACAGGAGTGAACACGGACATGGCCAGCTCACAATCGGAATTTCCTCTCACTCTCGCTGAGGTGCTTTTCGAAGAGCTGTATGGCGATCCTGGTGCGCAACCAGATGGTTCTGCAGGCGCCAAGCTCAATGAGAAAATCAAGCAGGCCCGCAGTGAAAAACAACCTCACATATTGTTGAATGAGACGTGGTTTGATGATGCTGAGCAGAACGAATGGAAAGAGAAATCAAAGGCTAGCGATGAAATTGTGCCGATCATCTATCAGGCCATTCATGACCTGGCAAACGGTGTCCCGCAAACCGACGGAGTCGACAAAGGCCACGCCGCGAAAGATGAGGGCAAAGCGGATGCCGCCGGGCCTAAGAAGCCCATTCCTGCGCCTCGTTCAGCCCTGTGTCTTTCCGGGGGGGGGATTCGCAGCGCCACGTTCAACCTTGGCCTGCTGCAAGGGCTGGCGCGACATGAGTTGCTCAGCAAGTTTGACTATCTCTCAACTGTATCAGGCGGGGGATTCA